>CAIZHC010000064.1 GCA_903932705.1 uncultured Actinomycetes bacterium
CGACTGGTATTAATCCAGATACACGAGTCAAAGATCTTCAAGAGCCAGAATTGGCACAGCTTCGTGAATTCATCGAAGCAAATTACAAAATCGAAGGTGACCTTCGCCGTGAAGTAGCGGGCGACATTCGTCGCAAGGTCGAAATTCAAAGCTACCAAGGTATTCGCCACCGCAAGGGACTTCCTGTTCGTGGTCAGCGCACACATACAAATGCGCGCACACGTAAGGGCCCTCGTAAGGCAATCGCTGGTAAGAAGAAGGAGACCAAGTAATGGCCGCCGCTAAGACAAAGACAGCCGCTAAAGGCGCTGCTGCTAAGGGCAAAGTCAAACTTCGCAAGAAGGAAAAGAAGAACATTGCGCTTGGACAAGCTCACATTAAGAGCACCTTCAACAACACCATCATCTCTATTACAGATCCTTCCGGCGCTGTTATCTCTTGGTCATCAGCTGGCCAAGTTGGTTTCAAGGGCTCACGTAAATCAACTCCTTACGCAGCACAGATGGCAGCAGAAGCAGCCGCTCGTCGCGCGCAAGAGCATGGTTTAAAGAAGGTAGATGTATTTGTTAAGGGACCAGGATCTGGTCGCGAGACAGCAATTCGTTCATTACAGGCCGCTGGACTTGAAGTTGGAGCCATCTCAGATGTAACTCCTGCTCCACATAACGGTTGCCGTCCACCAAAGCCACGTCGAGTTTAAGGAAGGAAGAGAATAAATGGCTCGTTATACCGGAGCAGATTGCAAGCGCTGCCGTCGCGAAAAAGTAAAGCTCTTTCTTAAGGGCTCGAAGTGCGATGGTCCAAAGTGTCCTATTGAGTCACGTCCATATCCACCAGGACAACATGGTCGTGGCCGTTCCAAGGAATCCGAGTACCTAGGTCAGCTACGCGAAAAGCAAAAGTGCGCGCGTATGTATGGCGTACTAGAGAAGCAGTTCCGTGGATATTACGAGGAGGCAAACCGTCTTCAAGGTAAGACTGGTGAAAACCTCCTCATCATCCTCGAGACCCGTTTGGATAACGTTGTTTTCCGTGCCGGTTTCGCTAAGAGTCGCGATATGGCTCGCCAGTTAGTTCGTCACGGACACTTCTTGGTAAACGGTAAGAAGGTAAACATTCCTTCATTCCGCGTTACTCCTATGGATGTCATTGATGTAGTTCCTGGTTCATTGGATACAACCCCATTTATCGTCGCTAGCGCCGAGTTGGGTGAGAAGTCAGTTCCTGCGTGGATGGAAGTTGTCGGAGCAAAGATGAGAATTCTTGTTCACGCAAACCCAACTCGCACCATCATTGACACTCAAATCCAAGAGCAACTGATCGTTGAGCTCTACAGCAAGTAATAACTAGGCAGTACACCGAAAAGTAGTTATCCGAAAAGTAGTTTCATTGCAGGAGATCAAATAGTGGATCTCCCCGACGTACGGAGGAAATAAGTGCTTATTGCACAACGCCCTATCCTCACTGAGGAAGTTGTATCGGAGTTTCGCTCGCGTTTCATCATTGAACCGCTGGAGCCAGGCTTTGGTTATACCCTCGGTAATTCTTTACGCCGCACCCTCTTGTCATCGATCCCTGGAGCAGCAGTAACCAGCGTTCGTGTCAACGGAGCGTTGCACGAGTTCACAACTCTTGAAGGTGTTAAGGAAGATCTCACAGAGATCGTCTTGAACATCAAGAACCTAGTGCTCTCATCAGATAATGATGAGCCTTCACTTCTCTACATTCGCAAGAATGGCGAGGGTGTTGTCACAGGTGCAGATATTGCAACTCCTGCTGGCGTAACTGTTCATAACCCTGAACTTCATATCGCAACCTTGAACTCAAAGGCTAAGTTCGAAGTCGAACTCACCGTTGAGCGTGGTCGTGGATATGTAACTGCAGTTGCTAACAAGGCAGCCGGCGGAGAGATTGGTCGCATTCCTGTTGACTCAATCTATTCACCAGTATTGCGCGTGACCTACAAGGTCGAAGCAACTCGTGTTGAACAACGCACTGACTTTGACCGTTTGATCGTCGATGTTGAGACCAAGCCATCAATGAATCCTGGAGATGCAATGGCGTCTGCCGGAAAGACATTGGTTGAGCTCTTCGGTCTTGCTCGCGAATTGAACGTCAACGCTGAAGGAATCGAAATGGGACCTTCTGTCCAAGATGCTGCGCTCGCTGCAGATCTCGCTCTTCCAATCGAAGATCTTGATCTCACCGTTCGCTCATACAACTGCCTCAAGCGCGAAGGTATTCATACCGTCGGTGAGCTTGTCGGCCGTTCAGAGGCAGATCTCCTCGATATCCGTAACTTCGGTTCAAAGTCGATCGATGAAGTGAAGGCAAAACTTCACAGCATGGGTCTACAACTGAAGGACAACCCAATCGGATTTGATCCAACAAAACACCACAACTACGGAACTGAAGTCGACGAAGATCTCGTCGAGTCAGAACAGCTCTAGGAGAACGCCATGCCAACACCAAGTAGAGGACCACGCCTCGGAAGCGGTCCAGCACACGAGAGACTGTTGCTAGGCACTCTTGCAGAGCAA
>CAIZHC010000065.1 GCA_903932705.1 uncultured Actinomycetes bacterium
ATCCGTCGCTCATCTCTTGGCTCCATTCATTGATAGTTCAGAAATCCAGTAACTACCGGATGGATAGATGTATTTCTGAATGCTCTCGTCCTTCATATGCCCTCCACCGCCAGGTAGCGCAGGCGCTTGATAAGCGCCTGCAACCACCCTCGCAGGTTCTAAGAAATGTTCGTGTAGGTGATCCACATATTCAACAATTCGACGATCGTGATGTCCGGTAACTGCAACAGCGTCAAACATTGCAAGGTGTTGGACCATTTCACATAACCCAATGCCACCGGCATGTGGAACCACAGGAATATTAAATTTGGCTGCTAATAAAATATTTGCAATATTTTCATTGACTCCCGCAACGCGTGTTGCGTCGATCTGCATAAATGAAATTGCGTTCAACTGCAAAAGTTGTTTGAAGACCAATCGGTTTGCTGCCATCTCTCCGGTAGCGACACGGGTAGGTGCAACTTCCTTGGCAATTCGTGCATGACCTACAACATCATCTGGATGTGTTGGCTCTTCAATCCATTCCAACTTAAATTCCTGCAATTGATTGACCCAGTTAATCGCGGTGTCAACATTCCATACCTGGTTTGCATCTATGGCTATTTTAAAATCAGGTCCAACTTCTGCGCGCACCTTCGTTAAACGTCTGCGATCATCCTCAATGGATTTTCCACACTTATATTTAATGAGAGAGAAACCATCTGCAACTGCCTCGCGGGTGAGAGCAAGCATCTTTTCGTCGGTATATCCCAGCCACCCTGGTGTGGTCGTATATGCGCGCACTCCATCGCGTAACAACAGCTCTTCATTTGCAGATTTCTGTGAAACCCGTGTTTGCAAGATTTGAAGTGCTTCCTCTGGAGATAAAACATCTGCGATGTATCTAAAATCAATTGCAGCTACGAGCTGCTCAGGAGTGAGATCTGATAATAATTTCCAGAGTGGAACCCCGCGTTCCTTTGCAAAGAGATCCCAGAGAGCGTTGAGAACCGCACCCGCTGCCATATGGAAGACACCTTTATCGGTTCCAAGCCAACGTAATTGGCTATCGGCCGATAGTTCGCGAGCAATATCTCCGATACGCGCAAAGGCATCATCTGTGCTTAATCCAACAACCCTCTCCATCAAGATTTCAATCGCAGCAATCTGCACATCATTGCCACGTCCAATAGTGAAGACGAGGGAGTCTCCGGTAAGTGAATCACTCTCTGTAAAGAGGCGTAAATACGCTGCGGAGTAGTCTGGATCAGCATTCATTGCATCTGAACCATCCAACATTTTCGAGGTTGGAAACCTTACATCGAAGGCCTCTGCTCGCAGGATTGTGTAGGTCATTACGCTACAAATTTCTCTAAACCGATTGGCACTCCGGACTCACTCCACACACCTTCATAGCCAACACCTGGCTTGGTAGGTGCATGAACTAAGCCGTTGCTATCAACCATCGCCTCACGCTTAATAGGATTTTCAAAGACTAGAGATTCGTAATAGGTGTTGTTCTTTATCGCCATACAGAGGTGTGCGCTTTCAAGTCCATACCCATGAACTTCTGCGCGAAGATGGAATGAATCTGCAAGGTGAGCAATCCGCATCGCACCCGTGAATCCACCGCGTAAGAATGTACTTGTGCGAACTGCGGATGCGACACCTGTTGCGATGAAATCACCGGCGCTCATATGTGCACCATCAGTAACTTCACCAAGCAAGAGTGGAACGCGTACGCGTTCACCTAACCACTTGTATGCAGTAACGCTAAATTCACGCATTGGCTCTTCATACCAAAGGTAACCAGAGTCAGATAATGCATGACCTAGATAAGTCGCATCCATAAGATCAAAACCAGCTGATCCGTCGTACATCAGAGGAATGTCATCACCTACATGTTCGCGAAGTTTGGTGCACAAAAGCGCATCCTTCTTTGCGTCACCAAATGCATGTAATTTGATTGCTGGATAACCAAGCGCTAAACATTGATCTGCAATCTCAAGAAACTCAGGGATGCTCGAAAAAGTAACTGTTGATGCATATGCTTGAATTGATTCACGAAATCCACCGAGTAATTTCCACACTGGAAGTTGTGCTTGCTTTCCTGCAATATCCCAGAGCGCCACATCAACAACGTGCGCCATATTTGGTGCGAAACGTTCAATGCGATCTAACTCCCACACTCGCTCCCATAGATATTCGCGGTTGAGTGGATCTTGACCAATAAGTTCAGCTTTAAATCTGCGTTCGACATAATCCTTAAGGATGACTCCACGTGGTGCGGTCGCAAAACCGGTAATTCCTGCATCTGTTTCTATTACAAGCCATCCAGTGACTCCTGCAGGATCAGAGCCAGGTACGTTTTTGCGCCAAACAAAGGCGGGGGAGAATGCAGGGCGATCTACTAGAACCACTTCTACATTGGTGATCTTCACGCTTTGCCTCCTTTATTTGTAACTTTTTGATAACGGGAAATATCTCCCGTTCAAAGCGCCACATATTCCTTAATGAACTTTGGGACATCCTAGAGAATTATTTTCGAAAATACTATACGAAATAGTATTTATCCTCTAACCTCATGCCAACTGGCCACCGATCCCTCGATAGGTGGGTTAGCAACGAAAGGGGAACAAATTGAAGAGAAAGCATTCCTTGTTGGTCGTAGCAACGGCCGCATTGTTGGGCGCTTCTTTAGTAACTCCGGTCGCTACCCAAGCGGCGATTCCATCAATCACTATTTGGGTCGACTCACCTCGCAAACCTGGTGCAGAT
>CAIZHC010000066.1 GCA_903932705.1 uncultured Actinomycetes bacterium
CTCGTTGGTATGAGTGCGGAGTTAGTCGCCGAGGCGATCGGCAGCTTGCATCCGAATGTAGCCGCTGCGCATCACGGTCACTAGAGCAACTGCTTGTTGTAAAGCCCAAACCGTTGCCAGCGTTGTAACTGCCGCAATCTTTAAATCATATGCAACGAGCGCAACTGCTAAGAACGATGCACGAACTGGACGCTCGGCAATCGTGACAACATCAATTCGATAATCCCCTAGCCCAGCAATTCGAGCACGGGCATACTCTTGCGTGAAGGCACATACCCAAGCCACTCCAACTATCCAAGCAGGTGCACCCAATTTGTAGAGGGCCAGAGCCCAGAATGTTTCGCCGATGCGATCACATATCGCATCTACCATGGCACCGCGCTTACTCGCTTTGCCACTCAGGATTGCAACTGTTCCATCAATACCATCGCTCACCAATGAAAGCGCCAAGATCGCAATCGCGTAGTAATGATTAGCTTCGGTGTAAGTAAAAATTGATGCGACAACTCCGAGCAGGCTTAACGAATTAGGTGAAACTTTCAACCGAACGAGTGGTGTCGAAAATGCGTAGGAGATAATCAACCAACCCTTTACAACGCCGCTGATGCGCGCTCCACCATGGAGTTCACTCCACTTAGCAAAGAAATCTTCTCGCTTCATCGCATTCCAATATTCTTAACAATCGTTGCGGTAGCCGCCGCCTTATTCATAGTATAGAAATGAATTCCAGGAACTCCAGCAGCCAAGAGTTTCTCACAGAGCTCACTTGCGATTTCGATTCCTAGCTCAACCACTGCGCGCTCATCACCGGCGACAGCCTCAAAGCGATCAGTCATGCTCTTCGGAAGATTTGTTCCCCCAAGCTCTGCCATGCGAGCCAGTTGTTTGAAATTTGTAACCGGAAGGAGGCCAGCGATAACGGGAAGATTGGAGCCGGCTTTAGCTAGTGATTCAATCAGGCGGTTATATGCATCAATCTCAAAGAAGAATTGGGTTGTAGCAAAGGTAGCTCCATGCGCCTCTTTGCGAATGAGTACTTCAACATCCCTCTCAAAATCTCCACCTGAAGCGGGGTGACCATCAGGAAAAGCGGCGACGCCAACCTGGAAATCTCCACGGGCACAGGCTAAATCAACAAGTTGGTCGGCATGATCAAATCCACCAGGTGTAGAAACCCAAGGCGCGCCAGGTCCTCCGACAGGATCTCCGCGCAGCGCCAAGATGGTAGAAATATTTGCCGCAGCATATTGATCCAGAATCTTTGAAAGATCTTCCTCAGTTGAACCAACGCAGGTCAGATGTGCGACCGTGGAGATTCCGGTATGCGCTGTGAGTTCTGATGCAATTCGGATGGTGCGATCTCTCGTGGATCCACCTGCGCCATAGGTCACTGAAACAAAATCAGGTTTGAATAGCGCTAATTCATCGACCGCTTCCCAGAGGCGGCTCTCCCCTGGCTCATCTTTAGGCGGGAACAACTCGACCGAGAATGTCGGGGCGCTTTCGGTTCGGAGGTTCATAGCGATGCAGGGTACCTTTACCGCGTGGATTTTGATGGCATTAAGGGGCTAACCGAAGAGATCAATACCTCTCTGGCTGGATTTTTCGAGAAAGAGTCGCTCTACTTGCAAGCGATTGGCAGCGAGCTTGATCCAGTAGCCGATGCTCTGGGTCATTTCCTCTTGGATAGCGGCAAGCGCCTTCGCCCCCTCTTCGCCACAATCGGCTTCCTTGGAGCCGGCGGTGAACTCACTCCCTCAATTTTCCGAGCGGTCTCAAGTCTGGAGCTCGTCCATGTCTGCGCGTTGATTCATGACGATGTCATGGACGCCTCTGACACTCGTCGCGGTGCTCCAGCAATTCATAAGCAATTTGAAAATATTCATATTCAGGAAAATCTTCATGGATCTGCCTCTCAATTCGGTGTTGCCTCTGCGATTCTTCTAGGTGATCTTGCGCTGATCTGGGCGGCGAAGGCTCTCCACGAATCTGACGTGGCACCCGAATTAATTCTCCGCTCACTTCCAATTTATGACGAGATGCGGGTAGAGCTGATGGCCGGGCAATACCTCGATGTGTATGAACAAGCACTTGCAAGTGAGAGTGTCGAACGCTCCCTCAAGGTAGCTCGTTACAAATCAGGCAAGTACAGCATCGAACGTCCGCTGCATTTCGGTGCAACTTTTGCGCCGGGCTTCTCTCCCGAAATTATTGATTCATACTCCAACTATGGATTACCACTTGGTGAGGCATTCCAATTACGCGATGATGTCATTGGAGTCTTTGGCGATCCAGAGAAAACAGGAAAGCCTGCAGGCGATGACCTTCGTGAAGGAAAGCGCACCGTCTTGGTCGCAACAACTCTCTGCAAGGCAAGCCCAGTACAACGTGCAACATTCCTCGGCCTCTTCGGCAATAAAGAGTTAGATATTGCTCACATCGACACGCTTCGCCAGATCATTATCGAAACTGGCGCGCTTACAGAGCTGGAAGCAATCATTTCGGAGAAGACCTCCAAAGCGCACGAAGCGCTCACTCATGGTGGAATTACCCCTGAAGCGGTGACCCTCTTAGACCAGATGGCAGTAGCCGCAACTCAACGAACTTCATAATTTCAAGCAATAAGGGGTAATGCGTGCGTCAAGTAAAAGGCAAGAGCGATCATGTTGTGATTGTTGGCGCGGGCCTCGGTGGTCTTAGCGCTGCACTTCGCTTAGCTGGAGCTGGCCGTAAGGTCACTGTTATCGAACGTGAACTAGTTCCGGGTGGACGTAACGGACTCCTTCAAAAAGATGGTTACTCCTTCGATACCGGTCCAACGGTTTTAACGATGCCATCTCTCATCCAAGATGCACTTGCTTGCGTGGGAGAAGATATAAAAGATTGGCTCGAACTCATTCCAGTTGACCCGCTATATCGCGCCTTCTATCACGATGGAACCTCCCTCGATGTTCACGCAGATACGGGGCGTATGCAAGATGAGATTGCAACCAAGATTGGTTCAAGTGAGGCTGCGGGCTACGGACGCTATGTTGACTTTGTTACCAAGCTTTACAAGTACGAGATGAATGACTTTATCGATCGCAATATTGACTCACCACTCAACCTCTTAACTCCCAACCTGGCTCGCCTTGTCGCACTCGGCGGTTTCCGTCGTTTAGCTCCCAAGGTAAATGACTTCTTAAAAGATCCTCGCACCCAGAAGGTTTACTCGTTCCAAGCAATGTATGCTGGCGTGAGTCCACAACAAGCCCTCGCAATTTACGCAGTTATCGCTTACATGGACTCAGTAAATGGTGTCTTCTTCCCTAAGGGCGGAATGCACGCCGTCCCTCGCGCACTTGCTGGCGCAGCCGAGAAGCAC
>CAIZHC010000067.1 GCA_903932705.1 uncultured Actinomycetes bacterium
ACTTCCGCCAAGCCAATTCCCATAGGAAAGCCAGTTGCAGGATCGATATCCGGAGACATCCAGATAGGTGTCAGGTCGGCGAGAACGAGGGCGCTTAGGACTGAGCGATGCGCAGTACGAGAGACCGCAATCTTCTGACCAGGTTGGCCAAGTGCCAAGATAATTGCTTGGTTGGCGTGGGTAGATCCCCCAGTTGAGAATCTGGCGTAATCGGCGTGCCACAGTTCGGCCGCCAACTTCTCTGCAATCTTGAGAGTTCCGTGAGTTAGCTTGATCTCATCGAGGCCACCGTAGAGAGGTGTATCGCGATCCACCAATCGGCCTAAACCAAAATCTAACTTGGTTGCCTTCTGCTTGTGACCCGGGATGGTGAAGGGAAGTGTGGTGCTCTCAAAATAAGAAAGGTATGCACCGAGTAGCGGTGCGTTTTCGCGAAGAGGTCGGTTCGCTGCGCTATCGGAATTAGATGGTGTTCTCTTTGAGTTCACCCTCAGAGCCTAACCCCAAGGCGCGGTGCCCTGAAATCTGGTCGTACACTTTTCCCATGACAACACTTACAAACCTCGAGCAAGTTCGCCGCGTGGTCACGGCAATTCCGGGACCGAAATCTAATGCGCTGATACAGCGCCGCGCAGAAGCTGTTTCAGGTGGACTAGGTCTAACCTTCCCGGTCGCAATTGAACGCGCTAGCGATGCAATTCTTCTCGATGTCGATGGAAATCAGATCATCGATATGGGCTCCGGTATCGGTGTAACCAACGTCGGCAATAGCGCATCTCGCGTCGTCGCCAATGTGATCGAGCAAGTTCAAATTTTTACTCACACTTGCTTCACCGTTAATCCTTACCTCAACTACATAGAGGTTTGTGAGGCGCTTAATCGCCTTACTCCCGGAACACATAAGAAGAAGTCGATGCTCGTTAACTCGGGAGCTGAAGCTGTCGAGAATGCGGTGAAGATTGCTCGCCACTACACAAAACGTCAAGCGATTGTTGTATTCGAGCACGCATATCACGGTCGTACAAACTTAACGATGGCTCTTAACGCCAAGAACATGCCTTACAAAGAGGGATTCGGTCCATTCGCTCCAGAGATTTATCGCATGCCTATGCCATACGAGTTCCGTTGGATTGGTCCAAAGGAGACAATCACTGCTGATGCAATGGAGATGATCACTCACAAGATTGAGAAAGAGATTGGCGCACACAATGTTGCTGCAATCTTGATTGAACCAATTCAAGGTGAAGGTGGCTTCATCGTTCCACCAAAGGGATTCTTGCCAGCACTTGCGCAATACTCACGCGAGCACGGCATCATCTTTATGGCAGATGAGGTACAGAGCGGATTTGCCCGCACAGGTCATATGTTTGCTGTCGAAGAAGAAGGTGTTGTTCCTGACATCTTGATCACCGCAAAGGGAATCGGTGGTGGCTTGCCACTCGCCGGTGTAACTGGACGCGCTGAGATCATGGACTCAGTTCATATCTCAGGTCTCGGTGGAACATTCGGCGGTAATCCAATTGCTTGCGCTGCAGCACTCGGCGCAATTGCCACCATCGAAGAGGATGGTTTGATCGAACGTGCTCGTCACATTGGTCAGGTTCTAGGCGATGGTTTGCGCGCACTTGCCGCAAAGTATCCAGTGATTGGTGAAGTACGTGGTCGTGGCGCGATGCAGGCGATTGAGTTAATCGTTCCTGGATCTATCGAGCCAAATAGCGCGGCCATGTCTCAAGTTCTTAAGTACTGCACCGCTAACGGTGTATTCATTCTCTCCGCGGGTACGTATAACAACGTCATCCGCTTCCTACCTCCACTAGTAATCACCGACGAACTGTTGGTAGATGCGCTTAAGGTTCTCGATGAAGCTTTCGCGACTCTTTAACCGTAATTCCGCTTCCGATCCGTCCACCAGCCCGACCCACCAAGGAGCCCGTATGTCATCAACTACACCTACAGACCCACAGTTAAACCAACTTATTGATAACGTCATTGCTAACACCGCAAGCGCTCAGGAGACTGTCACAACAGCGACTGCAACTGTTGCAAAGGCTGTTAAGAAGAAGAAGGCAGTTGCTAAAAAGGCAGTAGCAAAGAAGAAGGTTGCCAAGAAGGCAGCTAAGAAAGTTGTGAAGAAGGCAGCTAAGAAAGTTGCAAAGAAAGCTGTAGCCAAGAAGGCAACTGCTAAGAAAGCTGCGAAGAAGGTTGTTAAGAAGGCCGCAGCTAAAAAGGCAGTAGCAAAGAAGAGTGCAAAGAAGGTTGTTAAGAAAGCCGCTGCTAAGAAGGCAGTAGCGAAGAAGAAGGTTGCAAAGAAAGTTGCAAAGAAGGTCGTTGCTAAAAAGGCCGTAGCTAAGAAAGCAACAGCAAAGAAGGCAGTAAAGAAGTCAGTTAAGAAAGTTGCTAAGAAGAAGTAAGAGTATTAACTAAAAACCCCTGAGATCGGACTCCCATCTGAATCTCAGGGGTTTTCTATTTTGAGGTAGTGGAAAACCTGAGAAGATAGCCTCATGAAAAGAATCGCAGCCCTCACCTCACTTGCGCTTGTTTTGACAGGAATTTTTATGCTGCCTGCAAACGCGGCGGGAACCCCAGTTAATTTAATTACGGGAGCGACTAGTTCCACTGCGCCAGGAGTTGTTGCGACTCAGGCAGTCGGACCGGGAAATTTTGTTTCCATCAACAATACGGTTGTATCTGGAGGCTCTGCAAAATCCGTGTATTTCACCATCACGGGCGGAGTGACCACGAGCGGAGCAAACTCGGGCGTTATTGCGCCAGGTGCAAGTGTTAATGTTGCTACCACCGCGGTAGGAACTATCACCGTATTGGGGTACGCGATTACTTCCGGCGCCGCAGCGACCTCTCCAACCGACACAATTACTCTTACAGTTATAAGTAATCTTCCAGGCGTTGTTTACGCCAGCTCAAAAGTTTATGCGGCTCCAAATACTCTTACTCCCAACAGTTCTACCGACTCGATTTTTTCCGTAAGCCAACCAGCGGGAACTGCTAATGTGGCAAATTTTAGCGTCGAAGAAGTAGATGCAAACGGTGTCACAATTTCTCCAGTTAATGCGAAACCGATTGCTGTCGCGGTAAATAATGGATTAATTTCTTCTCCAAATTTTCTCGCTTCTCCGATTGGGAACACTAATTACATTTCAGGTTCTCCGACGGGATCGATTTCGAATTTTATCCTCTCCGGTTTGCCGGGATTTGGTGGAACGGCAACGGTTAATATTTCGGTGGATGGAGTGTTGTTAAAAACTTATACGGTTAAATTTGTTGGACAGGCAACACGCATAGTTCTGACCGCCATCAATAGTGTTGTAGGAGTTGGCGCGGCAAATTTACTCTTGCCTACAAATTTAAATCCGATTGGGATTACGGCAAATACGAATGCCCTTGAAGTACAAGAGTTAGATTCCTATGGCAACGCACTTGCGTTAAATTTTTCCAATATTTCCGTTAAGGCGTCAACACCGACGGTTGCAACATACGGATTTTTCGATGCTACCGGAGCACACACTTTGGGGGACATCCCCGGAGGTACTCCGACCTCACCGAGCGTCATGGGAGTTTCTGTTGATGGGGTATCAGTGGGAACAACCACTTTTACAGCGGTAGATAGTGCCCTCAATCTAACTTCTGCACCGGTCTCCATTCGAGTTAGCTCTGGGGTTCCCACGATGGCTTCTATGTCGACCAACTTGCCAAACTACCCAGTTGGTGGAGCTGGGACAATGTCAACGACAGTCTCCGATGCCGCGGGTCCACTTCCGGCGGGAACCTATGTTGTTTTTGCTGCCCAGGCCGTCGCATCCATTGCGCTCTCTAGTGGTTCGACCTTACTTCCAGGTGTTCCAGCGACAGTCGCCGGACCACCCGCTCAAAAGTTGGGCCAAATCACTTTGAATAATCAGGGTGTTTATTCGTTTGCATTCAATGCACCAAACAGTGATGCGAATGTAACAGTTAGCGGAGTTCCCGCGAATCCCTCAATCAACATCGCCCCCGTCACCTTCGTTGTTGGGGTAGGTGTCACAGGTCCCGCAGTCGCCGCTCCCGAGTCAGAGATTGAGTCGTATAACGCGACAACTTCTGCGAGTGATGTTTCGAATTTAACTGTTGGCCAAGCAGACAATACGGATAATGCGGCTCAGATAGCCGTAACCCAAACGGCAACTGTTCAGCTTGTACTTACTCCGGAAGCTGCCTTAGTCACTTCGGTACTCACAAAGTTGTCAACCCTTTCCGCTGCACGCGGAAAGATTGCCGCGAAAGCTAAGAAGAAGTAATTAGGCGGAGATTAATCCCAGAGCGATTGCTTTAACGCTTGCCTCATGGCGATCGCTCACGGATAACTTGTCATAAATCTTCATGGTCTCGTGACGAACAGTTGAGACGGAGAAGCCTAGATCTCCTGCAATCGCGGCATTCGTTTCACCGGCGGCCATGCGCTTGAGGATTTCTTTTTGACGTGGAGTGAATGAACGAATATTGATTGGTGTTACATCACGAACTGCAATTGTCTCTGTTTCACGCGGAGTGCGGTTGAAGAAGAAGATTGTTAATGGCTTGATTAATTCGCTCATCATGTTTTCAACTTCGACGAGATCTTCTTGTGTGAGAGCGTCCTGGAAGTTCATGACAATTGAACCAACAGTTGCAAAGCGAACCTTCATATGCGCCATGACTGCGGTCCGAGCAGAGTTCCAACCGAAGTAATCGGTCTTCAGCGCCAAGTCGCCGGTAGCTGGCTCATCGTTGTAGTAGTTGGCATCTGGGATCATCGAGAGTGAGAGTGAAGGGGAGACTCCATAGTCGCCCAGGCAGAAGACTGAACCA
>CAIZHC010000068.1 GCA_903932705.1 uncultured Actinomycetes bacterium
CGCAATTCTTTCAATTGTGACATTGATAGTGGCGCAGAAGATCATCACGCAAACAAGACATGCTGCGAAAATTAACCAACCAGGAAGATTGGAAGTGTGAACACCAAACCATACCGAGATGAAGTAAGCAGAGAACAAGCCACCGAGCATAAAAAGATCTCCGTGAGCAAAATTAATAAGTTCGATGATTCCATAAACCAGGGTGTAACCGAGCGCGATAAGCGCGTAGACAATTCCGTTACTTAGCCCGATAAGTGTTACCGAAGCGAATTGCCCGGGTTGTTGATACAGATTTACTCCGAGCCAAATTCCAAGCCCCGCAAGCACCAAAACTGTAAAAATCCGCTCCCATGGCAAACTTCGTTTTCCGACTCTTTGAGGTCGATTTAAAAGGCTAGTCACTAGTTCTCCCTATAAGCAATTACGAATTTTAGAATTCACTATTAAAAGTTCAAATCCACGCAATGACAGCGCCGCAGGTTTTCACCTGCGGCGCTGCAACTATTGCTGGATTTACTTGGCTGACCAGGATTGCAGAGTAACCTCACGGTTATCTGTCACAGTAAGGATTGTAAGGTCCTTAGCGTCTGTGTCACCTGTCTTGGTTGAGATTGTGATCTCGCGACCCAAGATAGATGTTGAAGCTGGAATCTGAATTCCAGCACCGGAGAACACCTGGGAGGTAACAGATGCTCGGCTGCCATCAGACTTAGCGATTGCAGCAAGAATTACTTGAACAGCTGCAACACCGTAGATTGAGTAAGCAGAAATAGGCGCATGTCCATAAGCTGCCTGGAAATCGCTAAGGAACTTAGCAGCAGGACCCTTTGGATACTTAGCAACCAAAAGATCTGCAGAAAGACCTGGGAAGGTCATCCAAGAATCTTGTGCGCCCTTGAGCTTGAGGAACTCTGGGTATCCCTCAAATCCATCTGGAACCATGATGCGTGGGCCATGGTTGTTGTCGCCAAGAACAGCTGTCTTATCCTTAACAAGTTGGCCTCCGTTGTTATCGAAGATTCCACCGAAGTAGATCAATTGTGGATGTAAAGGCTTGATCTTGGTAAACAATGCCTTATAAGAAGTCTGCTTTGCATCCCAACCTTGACCATTTGGACCAGAAGATAGAACCTTCATTCCCAATTTTTTAGCAGCGGCAGTAAATGAGGCAGCAACGCCTTGACCGTAGGTTTGAGTGTCGTTCATGACATAGACATACTTAATACCCTTTGAATAAGCGAACTGAGCAGCTGCAGAACCCTGCATATTGTCGTTGATGCATACACGAGCATAGTTGCGCTTACCTGTTGGGTAATACTTAGCTGGCTCACCAGGACCGTAAGGTTGAGTGAGGCCAACGTTTGTATTCGCATGGGAAACCATCAACATAGGTCCGCTTGGATCTTGATTCAGCACTGGGACAATAATCTTTGCACAACCTGAGTTGTAAGTTCCCATTACGGCAACTTCACCGGTGTTGGCCACATGTGCTTGAGCGTTAGATGCGCATTGAGCTGGATCCCAAGACCCTGCTGCAGCAGTTGCATCGTCATACTTCTTGAGCTGAACTGTGTATTTACCAACCGTGTAGTTGATTGACTTTAAGTAAAGCTCAATCGCACTGTTGGTGTCGTTGTTGGCAGCGGCAGGGGCACCTTGAAGCGGCAGATCCGTTGCAATTGTTAGGACATTGTCAGCGTGTGCAGCTATGCCGGAGCTAACCAGAGTTGTGGTCGCCATGGCGCATGCTGCAATGACGCTCAGAAAACGCTTTCCTTTTGTCATTGTTACCTTCCTTGTTCTGAATCCCGGGACAGGGAGAAGTGAAGGGTACCTGTGAGTTGGGGACACATCAAGACTTTTCGCCACAAATCGGGCATTACTTTATTGTTACAAAGAGTCTAATTTGCGGGTAAAAGTCCGAAATGTTCCTCAATAAAATGCTCTTGAGAGATTGTTGAGGCTTATTTATCTGGAACTGCATCAGGCGAGATAACTGCCTGGGCTACTTCCTTCATGGAGATACGGCGATCCATTGCAGTGCGCTGAATCCAACTGAAAGATTCTGGCTCTGAAAGATTTAGGGTCTTCATCAAGATGCCTTTAGCGCGGTCAATAATCTTCCGTGTTTCAAGACGTTCTTGAAGATCTGAGACCTCCCCCTGCAATGCCTTCTGCTCGCGGTGGCGACTGACGGCAATCTCGATTGCTGGGACGAGATCTGAAATGCTAAATGGCTTAACGACGTAGGCCATCGCTCCAGCATCGCGAGCGCGTTCAACGAGTTCGCGCTGGCTAAATGCGGTGAGCATGAGGACCGGTGAAATTTCGATGATTTGCTCAGCGGCGGAAATTCCATCGAGCTCTGGCATCTTTACATCCAAGATTGCGATATCTGGATTGTGCTCTTTAGCGAAGGCGATTGCCTCTAATCCATTCGTTGCTTCAGCGACCACCTGGTAGCCAGCATCCGTCAGCATCTCGACGAGATCAAGGCGAATAATTGCCTCATCTTCAGCCACGAGAATGCGCAGCGGGGCGCTAGAGGCCTTTTTCGCCTTTGGTGTGGTGCCTTCTGACTTCGTCATGTGCCTCGAGTCGGATTTGAACCGACACTGTGCGGATTTTGAGTCCGCCCTCTCTACCGTTGGAGTACCGAGGCTTTCTCCCCTGCGTCGCCTACTGTTGAAGCGGTGCGAGGGAAGTTCAGAGTATAACTGGTCGTCGCTTTCCTAAATTGCGCTTAGCTGCGGTAAGCGGGGGCTACTCCATCAATGGCATCGCCAACGATATGCACGCGAAGGGCATTTGTGGAACCAGGAATTCCTGGAGGGGCACCAGCGATGATGATGACAGGCTCACCCTTGGAGACGCGTCCAGATTCGATCAAGATGGCATCTACCTGTTTCACCATCTCATCTGTATGGCTGACAACTGGGGTAATCAGTGACTCAACGCCCCATGAGAGTGCAAGTTGGTTATAGACCGGAACCTCGGGGGTAAGGGCCAAGATTGGGATAGCCGAGCGAAGACGTGAGATACGTCGAGCAGAGTCACCGCTCTGGGTGAAGGCGACCAAATACTTTGCGCCAACGATCTCGCCAACTTCTTTGGCTGCCTTAGTGATTGCTCCACCCTTTGTTGCCGGGTTGTGCTTCATTGGAGCAATCTGATCGAGCATCGCCTCTTCGGTACGAGCAATAATGCGAGCCATAGTTGCGACCGCTTCGATAGCGAAGGCACCCACCGAGGTCTCACCGCTGAGCATCAAGGCATCAGCTCCATCGAGAACTGCATTTGCGCAGTCAGTTGCTTCTGCGCGGGTTGGTGAAGAGTTAACAATCATGGAGTCAAGCATTTGGGTTGCAACGATTACTGGCTTGGCCGATGCGCGAGCGAGCGCAATGCAGCGCTTTTGGACTAGAGGAACTTCTTCGATTGGCATCTCAAC
>CAIZHC010000069.1 GCA_903932705.1 uncultured Actinomycetes bacterium
AGCCTTCTCACCGAAGATGGCACGGAGCAAGCGCTCTTCAGGTGTGAGTTCGGTTTCTCCCTTAGGAGTTACCTTTCCAACCAAGATATCGCCTGGAACGACATCGGCACCTACGCGAATGATTCCGCGATCGTCGAGATCGGCAAGAACTTCTTCAGAAACGTTAGGGATGTCGCGAGTGATCTCCTCGGGTCCGAGCTTGGTATCGCGAGCATCGACTTCGTACTCCTCGATGTGAATCGAAGTAAGTACATCGTCTTGAACCAGACGCTGAGACAAGATGATTGCATCTTCGTAGTTGTGACCTTCCCATGACATGAATGCCACGAGGAGGTTCTTACCAAGAGCCATCTCACCCTTTTCGGTGCTTGGTCCATCTGCAATAACTTGACCTGGATCAACGCGATCGCCTTGTGAAACAACGACCTTCTGATTGCGACTTGTTCCTTGGTTTGAACGAACAAACTTCTCTACGAAGTAATGCTCAGTCGTTCCATCATCGTTCATCACGGTGACTTCATCTGACTGCACTTCGGTTACAACGCCGCCCTTGCGAGCAAGAGTTACATCGCCAGCATCAACAGCTGCACGGAACTCCATACCGGTACCAACGAATGGTGACTCAGCGCGAAGAAGTGGAACTGCCTGACGCATCATGTTAGATCCCATGAGCGCACGGTTAGCATCATCGTGCTCGAGGAATGGAATCATTGCGGTAGCAACAGAAACCATTTGACGTGGTGATACATCCATGTAATCAACTTCATCAGCCAAGATGTATTCAACTTCTCCACCGCGACGACGTACAAGTACGCGCTCTTCGGCGAAATGTGAATCAGAAGTCAATGGAGCATTTGCCTGAGCAATGATGTGTTCATCTTCTTCATCAGCTGTCAGGTAATCAATCTGATCGGTGACCTTGCCCTTTGTTACCTTGCGATAAGGGGTCTCGATAAATCCAAATGGAGTTACGCGAGCATAGGTAGCGAGAGATCCGATAAGTCCAATGTTTGGACCTTCAGGAGTTTCGATTGGGCACATGCGACCGTAGTGCGATGGGTGCACGTCACGGACTTCGAAGCCTGCGCGCTCACGGGAGAGACCGCCGGGTCCAAGCGCTGATAGACGACGCTTGTGGGTCATTCCAGAGAGTGGGTTGGTTTGATCCATGAACTGTGACAATTGAGAAGTTCCGAAGAACTCCTTAATCGATGCAACTACTGGACGAATATTGATAAGGGTTTGTGGAGTAATCGCTTCAACATCTTGTGTTGTCATGCGTTCACGAACCACGCGCTCCATACGAGATAGACCGGTGCGAACTTGATTCTGAATCAATTCACCAACGGTACGAAGGCGGCGGTTACCGAAGTGATCGATATCGTCAGTCTCGACGCGAACTTCCTTCTGGTATTCCATAAGTGCTTCGCCCTTGTGAAGTGAGACGAGGTACTTGATGGTTGCAATGATGTCTTCAATATTGAGCAAGCCCTTTGAAAGTTCGAGTTCAAGACCCAACTTCTTATTAACCTTAAAGCGGCCAACCTTTGCAAGGTCATAACGCTTTGGATTGAAGTAAAGGTTCTCGATGAGGTTCTGTGCAGCTTCCTTCGTTGGTGGCTCACCTGGACGCAGCTTGCGATAGATATCAAGCAACGCCTCATCTTGACTCTTCACGTTATCTTTTTCGAGAGTTAAACGAATTGATTCAAACTCACCGAATTGTTCAAGGATCTGCTCTTCTGTCCAGCCAAGTGCCTTCAAGAAAATTGTTACAGATTGCTTACGCTTACGATCGATACGAACACCGACCATATCCTTCTTATCTACTTCGAACTCCAACCAAGCGCCTCGGCTTGGAATGATCTTCGCAGTCAAAATATCTTTATCTGATGCCTTCTCAATGGTGCGCTCAAAATAAACGCCAGGAGAGCGAACGATCTGTGAAACAACAACGCGCTCTGTTCCGTTAATAACGAAAGTTCCGCGAGGAGTCATCAATGGGAAGTCGCCCATGAAGACTGTCTGAGACTTAATTTCGCCGGTCTCATTGTTTGTGAATTCAGCGGTCACAAAGAGTGGAGCGCTGTAAGTCATGTCACGGTCTTTGCACTCTGCGATGGTGTACTTCGCAGGTTCAAAGCGGTGATCGTGGAAAGACAAACTCATCTTCCCTTGGAAATCTTCGATAGGTGAGATCTCTTCAAAAATTTCTTCAAGACCAGATTGTGTTGGGACTTCGCCTCGACCGCTCTTGGCAGCCTCTTGCAAACGACCACGCCACAAGTCGTTACCAAGTAACCAGTCAACGCTATCTAGTTGCAGCGAAAGTAGGTTAGGTACTTCAAGGGGTTCGCGGATCTTTGCGAAAGAGACTCGTGCGGGGGCAAATGATTTCGACTTCGCGGCCAATGTTCCTCCAGATGCGTGGGACTTGCGTGCAGGTCTATCGAGGGGTTACGGCCGCTATATGCCTAACCTCTAGATTGTGAAAATTTGCGAACGCTCAGAGTACCCAACCCCTCCCATCCCTGTCCAATCCATGCTATAAGCCCCCCGAAACGCAAAAGGCGACCCTTTCGGGTCGCCTTTTGGTCAATCTGAGGGGTTACTTGATTGTGACTGTAGCGCCAGCTGCCTCGAGGGCTGCCTTTGCCTTGTCTACAGCTTCCTTGGTGCCCTTTTCGATGAGGACGGTAGGAGTTGCATCTACAAGATCCTTCGCTTCCTTCAAGCCGAGGCTTGAATTGATTCCGCGAACTTCCTTGATAACAGCAATCTTCTGTGAACCAGCGTTCTCAAGAACGAGTGTGAACTCATCTTGAACATCAGCAACGGCTGCAACTGCTCCGCCACCTGCTGCTGCTACTGGAGCTGCTGCGGTTACATCGAATTCCTCTTCAAATGCCTTGACGAAATCTGAGAGTTCAACGAGGGTCATTTCCTTGAATTGTGACATTAAATCTTCTTGTGACAACTTAGCCATGATTATTCCTTTTCTTATTCAGCTGGAGTTTCGGTTGCTTCAGCAACTGGGGTTTCTGTTGCTTCGGCGCTGGCCTCAGCTTCAACGACAGGGGTCTCAACTGCTTCTACGGCAGTTTCAACGATGGCTTCTGCAGCTGGTGCTGCTTCAGCAACGACATCCGCCTCGGCAGAAACTGCCTCAGCAACTGGAGCGGCAGCCGGAGCGCCCTCTTCCAGCTTGATGCGCAGTGCATCGAAGGTACGCGCGGCCTTGGCCATTGTGCCCTTCATCGCACCAGCGAGCTTGGACAAGAGAACCTCACGGGACTCAAGATCAGCAAGCTTCATAATTTCTGCAGTAGAGACTGCCTTTCCTTCGAAGACGCCACCCTTGATAACAAGAAGTGGGTGCTCCTTCTGGAAGTTCTTGAGACTCTTTGCTGCATCGATTGGATCACCCTTGATAAAGGCAACTGCAGATGGGCCAACAAGGAGATCATCAGAGAGATCCACGCCTGCTGCCTTTGCAGCGATCTTGGTCAAGGTGTTCTTCACAACGGAATACTTAGTATCGGTACCAAGTGATCGGCGAAGTTCCTTCATTGAGGCCACGGTTAATCCGCGGTACTCAGTGAGGACAGTCGCGCTTGCGCTACGGAAATCTTCCGTAAGTTCAGCGACAGCTGTTTCTTTATCAGAACGAGCCATTAGCTCCCTTTCTACTCTTCACCACGCCTGGATTCTTTTATAAATAAAAAAATCCTCGGCGCATAAGTGCGCACGAGGTCTCGTGTGTACCTATGCGGGCTCTCTTTCGAGAATTATTTCTGGCTAGCTTTTGGGCTAATCAGAGACCTGCAGTCTTTGGTGATAGCGAAAGGGTAGGTCATCAATCCTTCGCGGGTCAAACCCGCCAGATTGATGCCTACCCTTCTGTAATTCAGGTGGCTATATGCCGACTATTGGATGGAAGGTCCGCCCTCACGAGTCACGCTTGGATCAACTGGAATTCCAGGTCCCATCGTGGTCGAGATAACAGCCTTCTTGAGGAAGCGGCCCTTTGATGAGCTTGGCTTGGAACGGACAACCTCTTCAATCGCTGCCTGGTAGTTCTCAGCGAGCTGCTCGGCGGTGAATGAAACCTTGCCGATCAGGAAGTGGAGGTTTGCGTTCTTATCAACGCGGAACTCAATCTTTCCGCCCTTGATATCTGTAACAGCCTTCGCAACATCGGTGGTCACAGTTCCGGTCTTTGGGTTTGGCATCAATCCACGGGGTCCAAGAACCTTTCCGAGACGACCGACCTTACCCATTAATTCTGGTGTTGATACGACAGCGTCGTAATCAAGGCGACCCTTTGAAACTTCTTCAATCAATTCATCTGCGCCAACAATGTCAGCACCAGCTGCGCGTGCCTCTTCGGCGCGCTCTCCACCAGCGAACACCAAGACGCGAGCGGTCTTACCTGTTCCGTGTGGAAGGTTTACTGTTGAACGAATTGCTTGATCAGCTTTCTTTGGATCTACGCCGAGAACAAGTGCAACTTCAACTGATGCGTCGTACTTGGTTACAGAAGTTTCCTTCGCAAGCTTGACTGCAGCTAGTGGTGAGTACAAGTTCTTAGCATCAACCTTGGCTGCTGCCTCGTTATATTTCTTACTGCGCTTCATTTCTTCTCCTTGTGTTTAGTTTTGGAGTTGTGGTTTGACGGAGCAGCGAGCTCCTCCCACTTCCCAGTTTTTTAATTACTTAGTTGGAAACCGTAATTCCCATTGAACGAGCTGTACCTTCGATGATCAAACGTGCAGCATCAATGTCATTTGCATTGAGGTCAGCCATCTTGATCTTCGCGATCTCTTCTGCCTGTGCCTTGGTGATGTTTGCAACCTTGGTCTTGTGAGGGATAGCAGAACCCTTTTCGACTCCAGCAGCCTTCAAGATCAAACGTGAAGCTGGTGGGGTCTTGGTGATGAAGGTGAAAGAACGATCCTCGTAGACAGTAATTTCTACTGGAATGATCTGACCCTTTTGTGACTCGGTCTCAGCGTTGTACGCCTTAACGAAGTCCATGATGTTGACACCATGCTGACCGAGGGCTGGACCCACCGGTGGAGCTGGTGTGGCAGCGCCTGCCTGAATCTGCAACTTAATAAGTGCAGTGACCTTCTTCTTTGGTGCCATTTTTTTGGTTTCCTTTTTTCTTTATTTAACTGGGGTTAAATTTTTTGAACTTGGTGGAACGCTAGCTCTACCGGTGTTTCACGACCGAAGATTGATACGAGAACCTTGAGCTTTGCTTGCTCTGGCATGATCTCTGAAATCGATGCAGGCAAGGTCGCAAATGGCCCATCCATTACGGTTACAGACTCGCCAATTTCAAAGTCAACAACCTTGATATC
>CAIZHC010000070.1 GCA_903932705.1 uncultured Actinomycetes bacterium
CCTGGCAACATCGTTGCCATCCGTCCACTCAAAGATGGCGTAATTGCAGATTTCGATACCACCGAACGCATGCTCCGTTACTTCATTCAGAAAGTGCACCGTCGTCGCTACTTGGCAAAGCCACGTATCGTCGTCTGTGTTCCATCAGGCATCACGGGAGTTGAACAGCGTGCGGTTAAGGATGCTGGATATGCAGCAGGTGCTCGCAAGGTTTACATCATTGAAGAGCCAATGGCTGCGGCTATTGGAGCAGGTCTTCCAATCCACGAGCCAACAGGCAACATGGTCGTTGATATTGGTGGCGGAACTACTGAGGTAGCGGTTATCTCACTAGGCGGAATTGTTACAGCGCTCTCAATTCGTATCGGTGGAGATGAGCTAGATCAAGCAATCATCGATTGGGTTAAGCGTGAGTACTCACTCCTACTGGGAGAGCGCACCGCTGAAGAGATCAAGATGGCAATCGGATCTGCTTACAAGCTTCCAGGAGAGCTCGACGCTGAAATTCGCGGTCGCGACTTAGCAACTGGCCTCCCAAAGACAATTTTCGTGTCAGCTGAAGAGATCCGCAAAGCGCTCGAAGAGCCTGTAAATCAGATTGTTAACGCTGTAAAGAGCACACTTGATAAGACCCCACCTGAGCTTGCAAGTGATCTGATGGATCGCGGCATTGTTCTTACAGGCGGCGGAGCACTTCTTCGTGGACTAGATGAGCGTCTTCGTGTTGAAACGGGAATGCCAGTTCATATTTGTGAGCGTCCATTGCAGGCCGTCGCAGAAGGTTCCGGAAAGTGCGTGGAAGAGTTTGAGGCTCTTGAAAAAGTCTTGATCTCTGAACCACGTCGTTAATTCATCACAAAGCAAAGTAAAGGACATCTGTGGCACGAGGCGGCGGTAATCGTTCACGGTTACTGCTCGTCATTTTATTGGTGACCGCTCTCTTCTTTATTACCTTAGATCTCCGCGGAGTTAGCCTCACTAAAGGTTCGCGTTCGGTTACCCAAACAATCCTCTCTCCTGTGCAACGAACGGTTTCGACAATCTTTTCTCCAGTCGGCCGTTTCTTCGGTGATGTAAAGAATTTTGGAAAGACCAACGCGCAACTCCAAGATGAGATTGCACTCAATAAATTATTGAAGAGTCAGATTGCAATGAATACCGATACCAAAGGTCAACTCTCTCAACTCAAGGCAGTGCTCGATCTAGCTGGCCGCGGAAATTACAAGGTCACGGCGGCTCGAGTTATTGCTCGTGGTTCAGCCTCTAGCTTTTCGCAGACCATCACAATTGATGCAGGAAGTTCTAGCGGCATTCGCTCTGATATGACCGTGATTTCACAAAATGGATTGATCGGCGTTGTTAAATCAACGACGAGTTCTTCTGCGATTGTTCTTCTCACAAGTGACCCAAGTTTTAGAGTCGGTGTTCGCATCGCAAGGAATCAAAGTGTTGGTGTGCTATCTGGATTAGGTTCAACTAGTTATTCACTTGTTCTGCTCGATCCATCTGGAACTATCAAGACCGGTGACATCTTGATCACCAATGGTTCGGAAGGTAATCGCCCCTTTGTTCCGGGAGTACCTGTTGGAGTAGTTGTGGGAGTCGATAACTCCACCGCATCACTCACCCAAACAGCAACAGTTGTTTCTTATGCAAACCTCAATGATCTTGGAGTTGTATCAGTAATTCTTAGCGCTCCAACATCTGCACCGAGAAAACCATTGTTACCTTCTCCAAATCCAATAGTTACCGTTTATGTGACACCGACGCCTACTCCACTAATTTCCGCTACGGCCGGTCCAACGCCAACTCCTTCAGCACAACCAACTAAGAAGAAGTAATTCAATGAGTGCGCTCAGAATTGTCTCTACGCTCGCCTTCTTCTTCGTACTTTTTACTATTCAAGAATCAGCGGTATCCCTGATCCACTTCCCGATCTCCGGCTTCTCTCTCTATCTAGCGATAGCAATTTCACTCATTGCCTACGAAGACCACAATGGTGCGCTTATAACGGGGTTCCTCGCGGGTATCGTCCTTGATTTCTCTCCAACATCAAATGCGCCATTCGGTCAATGGGCGCTGATTCTCACTGGAATTGGGTACCTCTTCGCAGTCAACCGAGATTCCATCGCTGACCTGACTTCATCGCCGGTGACCTTCGTTCTCTTTGTGGGAGTCGGCGTAAGTATGGCTCTCTTCATTTACTTAACCTTTGGAGCGCTCTTAGGCGAAGAGAATGGAACCTTGAGTCACGATGGCATTGTTATTCTCGGCAACCTAGTTTGGACGATTGTCTTTACTCCAATGTTTCTTCCAACGCTGGGTCGCGTGCGCGAGTACTCCCTTTCGGCTAGGGAGCGTTAATGAGTCAACGCTCTCGCCTCAATCTCATCGTCGTTCAGGTTCTCATCCTCTCCTTGATGTTGGCGATGTTGGGCCGTCTC
Source organism: uncultured Actinomycetes bacterium (assembly GCA_903932705.1). GTDB lineage: Bacteria > Actinomycetota > Actinomycetes > Nanopelagicales > Nanopelagicaceae > PALSA-747. Next base: position 2,445 of record CAIZHC010000070.1, read on the forward strand.
TTCTATCTACAGGTAGCTGCGGGATTGAAGTATCACAACGCCGCTTTGAATATTCAGAGTCGTGATGTGGTTACTCCCGCCGTGCGCGGTGCGATTGTTGATGACAATGGATTGCCTCTCGCTATGGATAAGCCAGGAATGGTTATAACCGTGGATAGAAGCACGCTTGGAAAGATGCCAGATAAAGGTTCTGCGGTGTTGCATCGGGTAGCCACATTGATTGGTGTTAAGTATTCAGATCTCTATGTTCGTACCCGATTATGCGGTGAGCTCCCCGTCGGTAAGCGAGCCGGTTGTTGGAACGGAACTCTCTATCAACCTGTTCCGGTTACAAAAGATGCAACCGAGGCACAAGCTCTTAAAATTCTAGAGAACCCCGATATCTTCCCCGGAATCAATGCGACTCCAGTTCCTAGTAGAAGCTATCCGTCACTAGCTGGCGAGAACGCTGCGCACATTTTGGGCTATGTCGGATCAGTAACTTCTCAAGATGTCGCGTCCTCTTCAAAACAATATTATCCAAATGAAACTATTGGAAAGACTGGCCTTGAGTACCAGTACGACAAATATTTACAAGGCGTGCCAGGAATCAAAACTGTGATTGTTGATCGCACTGAGAGCATCACAAGTACCTCAACTACCTCCTCACCTGTGGCCGGCAATAACGTGGTTACAAACATCAATGCGCAGCTTCAAGCAGTAACCGAGAAGGCACTTGCGAGCTCTGTTCAAAGCGCGCGAGCTCAGGGTTACAAAGGTGATTCTGGCGCCGCGATAGTGATGGATGTGCACACTGGTCGTATTCTTGCGATGGCTTCGTATCCAACATATGACCCAAATATCTGGCAAAAAGGCTTAACTATTGCTCAAGCCCAAGCACTCTTTAGCGAAGCAGATGGCGTACCTGCTCTTTCGCGGGCCATTGATGGAACCTACGCACCGGCATCTGCCTTCAAGGCACTTTCAGTCGTAGCTGCATCGCACGCGGGATACAACTTGAATGCAAATTATGCATGTCCTTACTCTATAAAATTCGGTAATCAAAGTTTCCACAACGATGATACGAAGGTGCAAGGCAGCATGTCTTTGCAGACGGCGATCGCTGTCTCCTGTGACACCATTTGGTACCAGATCGGTTATGACCAATGGGTTAAAGATGGAGGCCTCACTCCAAAGAAGAACCCCAAGGATTTCTTCTTTAAGAATGCCGCAGCATTTAGATTGGGAATTCCAACGGGGGTTGATCTTCCTTCAGAAGCAGCCGGTCGTTTACCTGATCGCACCTGGAAGCTCGCCTACTACAAGGCAAATAAGAATTTCTATTGCAACTACACCAAGCGCGCTAAGCCGTCAG
>CAIZHC010000071.1 GCA_903932705.1 uncultured Actinomycetes bacterium
AAAATCTTCAGCCACGCCAGCCGGAAGTGGATCGCCATCGTAAACAGAACATGTGGAGACGTACGCGTAGTAAGGAGCATGAGCTTTTAACTGAGAGACACTCTCTTGAACAATTCGTGGGGCACCAAACCAGGTATCGATAACAACATCCCATTGACGACCTTTGGCAAAGTCGTATGCACCCTCTGCGGTTCTATCCCCAAAGAGTGTTTCTATTCGACCTTCTGCGGCGCCGGGTGGAAGCGAAGAGCGCGTGAATGTTGTGACCTCGTGATTTCTTGCTGTGGCAGCCACGGTGATTGCGTGGCCAACAAAAGAGGAACCGCCGAGAATCAAAATTCGCATATTCACAACCTAGAGTTGCCACCGTGCTCTGTCTAGTTGTGCTACTTTTCTACAAGTGAACCGGGGCGCTAACCCCGATCCACTCGCTTACTGGTCGTAAGTGCTAGACCGAATGGGGCTCGTCGTTCGTGCGACGGGCCTTTCGGATTTTCCACCACTCAGTGAAAAGTCCAATTAGAGCAATCGCGTTTGCAATCCATCCAACAAGCAACATTTATGAACCTCCCTTCTTCTCTCCTGACTGGACGAGACCAGCGCAGGGGAAGTAATTGAGAAGTAGGGTTGTAAGGCCTCCGAACCTAAAGAAATTCAAGGTGTTGCACGGGAATTTGTTGGCACTTTGTGGATGAGAAAGTGATGTGAGGGTAGCCCGATAGGGTTGGCAGATGTCCAGCGAGAAGAACCAACAGATGAAGTTAGTTGGCGAGGCTCTCTCTGCGGCAATCGAAGCAATTGGTGGACAGCCCCGCGAGGGTCAGATTCAAATGGCGGAAGCTGTCGCAAATGCGCTTAGCGATCGTCATCACCTATTAGTTCAAGCCGGCACTGGTACCGGAAAATCATTGGCCTACTTAGTACCTGCGCTGGTTCATGGCAAGAAGGTCTTGGTTGCCACGGCGACTCTGGCCCTTCAGCGTCAATTGGTCGAGCGAGATCTTCCGAAGATTCAACCCGCCCTAGAAAAAGTCTTAAAACGTGACCTGACCTTTGCGGTTTATAAAGGCGTTGGCAATTACTTGTGCTTACAGAAAATGAATGGCGCCGAGCAAGATCCTGATGGCGATGTCCTGATGGAAATTGGCGCTCTCGAGAAAGATCAGAAGCGTCTCAAAGCATGGGCGCAGACTCCTGGGGCCTCAGGGGATAGGGATGATGCCCCAGAGGTGGATCGTCGTGTCTGGTTCGCTAACTCTGTATCGGGCCGCGAGTGCGTAGGTAAAGATGATTGTGCGTTCGGGTCTCAGTGCTTTGCGGTGGCTGCCAAGGCGAAGGCACAGACTGCTGATGTCGTCGTCACCAACCACACCTTGCTGGCGATTGAGATTGTCGATTCACATCCGATCTTGCCTGAGCGCGACGCGGTTATTTTGGATGAAGCACATGAATTTATGGATCGCACCACTCAAGCGGTCTCAGAGGAATTGACTGCAGCTCGAGTCGAACGAGCTGCCAAGATGGCGGCGAAACATATGCCCTCTAAGGTAACCGGAATCTTTAACAAGGCGGCTGATGAATTCGCGGAAGCTCTTGCAGACTTTGCTGCAGATGTCAGAAACGATCCAAGCAAGTCAGGGCGACTCGCAGAATTACCAAGACAACTAGAAGCGCCGATTCGTAAAGTGAAAGAAGCCTCCGCCGCAGTTGTTGCACTTATTAATGCCGACTCAGACATTGTTGATCCAGATTCCATGGCGCAGCGCGCTCGCGTTAAAGGAGCGACGAATGAGGTGCAGACAATCGCATCCAAGATGCTGCGGCCAAATGCAAAGCAAGTTCTCTGGTTCGAACCAACATTCTC
>CAIZHC010000072.1 GCA_903932705.1 uncultured Actinomycetes bacterium
AGCAATTAGCGCTACCGGCGTTAAAACCGATATGACGGATGCCCAAGTCTCAAGCCTTGGAAAATTAATTATTAAGTATGCAGATCGCGTTACCGATGAGATACACGGCCGAAAGATATCAAGGAGAGCTCGATGAAATCATTAACCTCATATGCAGATCGCTCAGTAGCCTTGGTGGAATCCGCTAACCCAGTTTTGGAATCTGCCGAAGTTCTGGTCGCACCAATTTTGACTGGAATCTGCGGAACGGATTTGGAGATCATCCACGGCAAGATTGATCCAGCGTATGTTTTATATCCGATCGTGCTCGGACACGAATGGTGCGGCCGCATTATTGATTTGGGAGATGAAAGTACTGAACTTGCTGTTGGTGATCGAGTTGTCTGTGAGGGAATAATTCCTTGTGGTTCCTGCTTTGAATGCACGTCAGGTAATTCCAACCGCTGTACAACTTATGATGAAATTGGATTCACTAGACCTGGCGCTGCTGCGGAGTTGATCAAGGTTCCTTCAAGACTCTTGCATAAGATTGAAGATAACGTTTCAGATGAGTCTGCGGCACTTGTAGAACCAACTGCCGTTGTTACTCAGGGCATACTGAAGTCTGCTCCTAAAACTGCCTCAAAAGTGCTTGTCATAGGCGATGGAACGATTGCAATGATTGCCGCCAGGCTCATTCGAAACTGGAGCCCCAGCTTTGTAACCATGCTCGGACTCAAAGCCGGCCAGGTTGAATTGGCCAATAAAGCTGGCGTAGATGAGTTTCTTACCGTTACACCATCCCTGAAGTACGACCTGATTATTGAAGCATCCGGCTCAAGTACACGAATCTCGGAAGCTGTGGGCCTGCTAGTGCGCGGAGGAAAACTCTTGCTTCTTGGTTTCACGGGTTCTGATGTGACCACGGGGATCTCGATAGATGATGTGGTGAATGGAGATCTCAGCATTCTCGCCTCCTTCGGTTACACCCGTGAGGCATGGAAGGCAACCGTCGCACTCCTAAACTCTGGCGCGCTGGACTTAACTTTTCTCGTGACTCATCGCTTTGCTCTTTCAAATTACGCGGATGCGATTGCTGCCCTTGAAAGTGCTCCTGCTCCTCGCGGAAAGATTGCATTGGAAAATCGTCTCTGATGAAATTTGAAATTTTCGACGAGCGCGTTTCTGTCCTGGGGGAATCTCCGTTTGCATTTGGTTCGGATAATTCAGAGATCTCTTGGGCAGATATCCTCGGCTCACGCGTACTCACCAGAAATCTAGTAACCGGACAAACAAGTGAGTTTTCTACAGAAGAGAATGTTGGCTTTGCAATTCGAACCGCTTCCGGCGGTTTCATACTCGGAACAAACTCTGGACCTGTATTGAGAGATGCAAATGGAGATATCCAACAACTCTTCTCACTTCAAGAAGTTGATCCGCTTGCTAAGTCACATCGAATCCGCTGGAACGATGCCAAAGTTTCCCCGAATGGAAATCTTTTCCTCGGAACAATGGCGTACTCAATGCTCCCCAAGACTTCAACTTTCTTTCGATATAGCCCAGAGAATGAAAACTTAGATGTTCTTTTGCCTGATCTACAGATCAGCAACGGGATGGATTGGAGCGATGATGGAGGAACTTTCTACTTCATTGACTCAGGAACCCAATCAGTTCGCGCATATTCAACACTGAATGACGAACTCGGTCTTTCGCGAAAAGTAATTGAAGTTGCCGCGGAAGATGGCGCACCAGATGGAATGTGCATGGATGCTGAAGGCGGTCTCTGGGTTGCACTCTGGAAGGGCGGAGAGGTGAGGCGATATGACACTTTAAATAATTTCGAATTGTCAGCAAGAATCACGCTGCCTGCCCCCTACATAACTTCTTGTGCTTTTGCGGGCAAAGATTTAGATACCCTGATAATTACCTCTGCCACAGATGGCGAGACCGGGTTGCCTCCGGAAAGCGGCATGACATTTCTTGCTAAACCTGGTGTGAAAGGCCGACCATCTCGTCTCTATCCAGGGGGTTCCAATGAGTAGAGGTATTTATCCTGTCTTGCAGATGCCACTCGATGAAGAAGAGAATATCGATGAGTTAACTCTGACCAGAGAGATTGAGTGGTTACTCGAACTTGGCGCATCTGGGTTTGCAGTAGCCATGGTCTCCGAGGTCATGAGATTTAGCTCTGAAGAGCGTCGCGCACAGTGGCAATTGATCCTGAAGATTATTAATTCGAGAGTTCCGCTCGTTGTAAGCGTGGGAGCCGAGAGCACCGCGGTAGCAGTTAGGCAGGCAAGGCTCGCTGAATCCGATGGCGCCTCCCTCTTGATGGCAACTCCCCCTGCGATATTTCCTGCCACCTCGGAGGAGATCTACTCGTATTACCGATCAATCCTCGAGTCCGTAACAATTCCAGTCGTAGTTCAAGATGCCAGTAACTACATGGGTCAGCCCATTGAAGTTTCGCTTTATGAACGTCTGCTCGCCGAATTTGGTCCGGAACGAGTTCAATTCAAACCTGAGGCCGTTCCCGTAAAAGATCGAGTGGTTGCAATTCAAAAGGCAGCCAGCGGCAAAGCCAAGGTATTTGAAGGGCAAAGTGGAATGGATCTTTTAGATACACATCCACTTGGACTCTTTGGAACCATGCCGGGGAGCGAGATTGTTTGGGCAATCAAAGCTCTGTGGGATGCACTTGAAGTTGGTAATACCGCGCGGGCTAAAGAAATTCATGAAGCAATTTCAGTACTCATCACTTTTCAAACATCGCTTGATGCATATGTGGCGGTTGAGAAGTATCTCCTTGTGAAGCAAGGAATATTCACATCAGCTCGTCAGCGTGGACCAGTGAGAATCATCCTCGATGAAGATACTAAAACTAAAATTGATAATGCCTTCGAAAATTTACAACAAGTCGTCGGGTCTAGTAAGTAGCTCGACCGCCTGATGCATCGAAGGTAAATCCTGTTGTAAATGAGCAAGCCTTAGATGCCATAAAGGCCAGCATCTCCGCCACTTCTTCCACTTCTCCCTGACGTCCCATCGGGATTCGCGAGATCATGTATTTGAGCATCTCTTCACTCGTATTTGCATTTAACTCAGTACGGATGACTGCAGGCGCTAGCGCATTAATAACGATTCCGTCAGGAGCAACCTCTTTGCCTACTCCTTTAATAAAGCCAATGAGCCCTGACTTTGCTACGTTGTAAGGAGCCATCCCGGGATTTCCTTCTTTGCCGGCAATCGAGGCAACATGAGCAATTCGCCCATACTTCTGCTCTTTCATTATTGGTAAGACTGCTTGCGTAAGCCAGATTGCACCAAAGAGATTGATGCGTACTGCTCTTTCGAAATCTACCCAGGGAATGTTTTCAACTTTTGTGCTATTAGGACCCACAATGCCCGCCGAGTTAATAAGAGCGTCCACACGCCCTGACCGACTAATAAAAGTACGCAACGTCTCTTCCACAGACTCTTGGCTACCTAGATCAATGAGAGAAACTTGGTCATCCGGAAGGCTTAGCTCCTTCTGCAATTTCGAAAGCGCCTCTTCGGCAATATCCATAATGAATACCTTGCCGCCACGCTCTGCAATCAATCGGGCTGCCGCAGCGCCAATTCCATTAGCAGCGCCTGCAATAAAAACAGATTGACCTTCGAAATTTACGTTTGAAGCATCCATTGAAAGGCCTCTCAGAATTAAACTTTTCGTCATGGATATTCTACGTACAGTTGTAGTTTTTGATGCCGCTGACCTTGAAGAAGAGAGCGCTTTCTGGGCGGCGATACTCAGGGGGCAGGTCGCGCGAGATGACGAGTGGCACACCGTCTTTGATGAGTCAGGTGAGTGGCGAGTGGGTGTTGATCTCAATCCCACGTACATCAAACCTGAGTGGCCAAATGGGGTTCAGCAACAACAAGTCCACTTAAATCTACAAGTTGAAGATCCTTATGCAGCACATGAAGAATTAATTTCACTTGGCGCCACAGTGCTTGAGCCGGAGAAAGATTTTGAATCTCCCGAAGGATTCCTTGTCTACGCAGATCCTGCCGGACATCCCTTCTGCATTGCATGGGGGCAACCTTCAGCAGCAGATATCCAAGCTTTTCTTAGTAAGCGAGCTAAGTAAACCAACTCTCAAGGTGAGGGTTCAATTTCATTGTCCTGATGTAATGAATCATATAGGATTATTTATATGGCGTTAAAAACGAAATTTCGTGCAGCGCCTTTGTTGATGATCTCTCCATATCTTGCGCTAATGCTCTTTTGCGGATTTATCCCTCTTGTATATGCAATCAACGAAGTATCAAAGCCCTCGTGGAAAAATTTGAACGGCAGCTTCAGCACCATCTATAAAGTGCTCGGTGATTTTAGAGTGATTCCCGATTTGGGGCATTCAGTTTTTCTCTTGCTTGTATATGTCCCCTTAACGATTGTCGCAGTCTTGGCACTTTCTTTGCTTCTGGATTCCACACGCGTTCCCGGAAATACATTTATGAGGTTGGTGTTTTTGTTACCGGGAATTGTTTCTGGCGGAATCTCAGTCTTCATCTGGATGTTTTTTATCGGAAGTCATGTGGATTGGAATCTAAATAATGAAGCTTGGATCATCGCCGGAGTCGCATTCTCAGCTGGCGCAGGAAGTTGGGTTGTCATCCAGTATGGTTCATTACGATCCATCTCGCATGAAGTGTTAGAGGCGGCTCGTGTAGATGGTTGCAATCGATGGCAGTTGGCAATTCAAATAAAAATTCCGATGATTGGTCGATATATCGGATATATGAGTATTTTGCTGACTGCTTCTGCTATTCAAATCTACAGCGAACCTGCACTCCTAACAAAAATCGGATTACCTTCTAATTGGTGGTCCCTCAATCAGTTGGCATATAGCTACGCATTTCAAGCCGGAGACATTGCAGCTGGAACGGCTCTCTCACTCGATATGCTAATTCCGAGCATTATCATCGCCATAATCTTTATTCGCAAAACAGATTTTCTAAAGCGAAGTTCATATTAATGAGTAGGCGAATCGAAAAGCGTAACTCCAAGCTAATTAACCTGACGCTCTGGGCACTAACAATTTTGGTGTTATTGCCATTTATTTGGTTAATCAGGCAGGCGGGACCTCAATACGTTCTGAGCACCAGATTTGTCTTTATGAATCAAAATGGAATTGTGCTCGCTTGGTTGAAGAATTCACTTCTCTTTTCATTAACCGCACTTGGAATTTCAGTAATCAGTAGCGTTACAGCAGGATTTGTTTTAGCAGTTCTACAAATTCCTTTTCGTAAATTCATCCTTTTCATAACTCTAGTAACCATGCTGATCCCTATAGCCGCCATGGCTCTCCCACTCTATGTGCTGGTGGATAAGGTTCATTTAACCGACAATATTTGGGGACTGATAATCGCCAGCTCCTATTACCCCTTTGGCGC
>CAIZHC010000073.1 GCA_903932705.1 uncultured Actinomycetes bacterium
CCGAAGGGGTCACGAGCCTGCCAACCCACGGTCCATAGACCAAAGGTGAACTTATCGGCTGGGGTTGGGGTTAAAGACATTTCTAGCTCCTCTTTCAATTCTTGGAGATTGCTCGGTGCGCGATCAGGTGCGGAACCTACATTTGGCTCTAGGCCTAACCTACCCGTACCCTTACCGCTTATCTACCCTCCAGCGGGAGTGGTGAAATGGCAGACACGCAGGTCTTAGGAACCTGTGTCTTCGGACGTGCGGGTTCAAGTCCCGCCTCCCGCACCAGTCAAATCTGGTTAATGAAGATTTAACGATTTTTCGTACTTTACTCTCAGGGCTTCTGTAAGACATGATTGCCGAGCAGCGCACCGACTCAAACTCCAGGAAGTTTCACTCCGGAGCACAACGATGGAAGGACCCAAAATGGCTGAGAAGAATTTCCTCTCCTGGCTTGGATTTAAAGATGAGGCAACAACACCATCTGGATCCGCTAGTGCAAGTTCCACTACTTCCTCCGCACCTACGGGATCTGCATCGGCTTCTAGTACGAGAACTTCACAATCGGGTAGCACTTCTGGGACCGGCACCTTCGAACGGATTCGTGAGTTGGAGGCAGAGCTCGCAGATTTACGTGCGCGCCGTGACATCACAAGTTTGACTCGTGAAGAGTTTGAAATATTGGCCACCGAAACCGCCACCTCACTTATTAAAACTGCGCAAGCTCGCGAAGCGAGAGCTATTGCTGCTGCAGAGCGCGCGCTCGGTGAGGCACAGCGCGCTGCTAAGACTTTGACTGAGAGCGCAGAGCTCAAGGCTCGCACTGCTCTTCAGGCGGCAGAAGGTCGCGGTCGTAAATATATTGAGACTGCAGAACAAGAGGCAAAAGAGGCAATCGAGAAGGCAACCAAGGCAGCCCAAGAGCTTTTGGATTCCAAGCATCGCGAAGCATCAACGATTACAAGTGGTGCAAAGCGTGAAGCAGATCGCGTTATCTCAGAGGCAAGTGCTGATATTGCAAACTTCAAGAATTGGTTAGGTGAAGCGATTGCCGAGTCAGAGCGTCTACAGAAGATGCAGGCTCAAGCACTTGCTGCTGCTGAAGATGGAATTAAACACACTCGTGCAAAGTTAGCAACAGCATTTGAAAGACTCTCTGCTCTAGGTGCTGCCGTCGATACAGCGCTCGATGCGAATCATCGCCCTAAGGAGAGAGAGTTCAACTCCCCTACTGCTGCAGCCCCCAAGAGCGCCTCTGAGAAAGTTGCAGAGAAACCTGTAAAGAAGAGTGCACCAACAGCGAAGAAAGCTGCACCAACTCGCAAGAGCGCGGGAAGACCTCCCAAGCGTAAGTAATGGCCGCTAAACCCTCCCGGTATATAGCTCCGATAGACGGGTTGCGAGCACTTGCAGTAACTGCGGTAATTCTTTACCACTTGGGAATCAATTGGATTCCTGGTGGCTTCTTAGGTGTTGATCTCTTCTTTGTTATTAGCGGGTATGTAATCACGCGCCTGCTCTTGGACTCCATTATGAGCAAAGGTGCTCTAGATCTTCGCGAGTTTTATTGGGCGCGAGTTCGAAGACTCCTTCCTCCTGTGCTCTTCATGCTCACGGGTACCACCTTCTTAATTGCAGCGTGGAAACCTGATGCAATCCATCGCTTTCTTAGTGATCTGCCCTATGTCCTTACTGGAAGTGAAAACTGGCATTTAGTAGCCGTTCATCAAGATTATTTCCAGGCAATTGGCAGACCTCCACTGCTTCAGCACACCTGGTCACTTGGTGTTGAGATTCAGTTCTATATCCTCTGGCCGCTCATCTTGCTCTTAATCTTGAAGTACTTAGGAAAAAAGAGAGTCGCGCAAACTTCGCTCGTCATCGCATTCATCTCGGGCTTGGCGCTATTCATTTACTCATTACGAGTTGATTCCAGTTCGACAAATCAAATCAGCCACATCTACTTTGGAACAGATACACACAGCTTGGGGCTATTTCTCGGTGCCGCACTTGCAGTGAGTTGGGTTCCGGCGAATCTCAACAAGAACATTTCAGAACGCGCTCAAGATTTTGTAGATGGAATTGGTGTTGTCGGCCTTTTAGGCTTGCTCTGCACCTTCTTCTTTATTGATGAATCTAACGCCGCGCTATATCGCGTGGCATTCCCTCTCGCAGCGCTCTTCGGCGTTGCAATCATTACCTCATTGGTTCACCCGGCATCCCGCTTTGCACCGCTCATGAGCACCCGTCCCCTCGTCTGGATTGGTCAGCGCTCCTATGGAATCTATTTATGGCACTGGGTAGTTTTTCAAGTAACCCGCCCAAATGTTGATCTCGCTGGCGCGAATTGGGCGATTAATGCCGCGCGTATTTTAATTGTGATTGCTCTCGCCGATATCTCTCTTCGATGGATTGAAATTCCTATTAGACGTGGTCTCCTCTCGACTTGGATTCGCGGTTTGAAATATCGCAGTAAGAGCACCCGCCGAAAACAGAAGCTCTGGATTATCTCGGCTACCGTTGCACTTCTATTTTCAACTAGTGCAGCTTCGTGGGCAGCTTGGATGGAGGATTACAACTCAACATCTGGCAGATCGAGCAAAGGCGCCACTGGAGTATTCACCCACGATCAAAGTGATAGCAGCGTGCTTGCAAATAGCACGAAGAGTTCCAATGAGAAATCCGGGCTCTGGGTTACGGGAGATTCCATCATTCTGGGTATCCGTGACAAATTGCAGAACCACTTTCCCATTGAATTAATCAATGCCCGTGTAGGGCGTCAGATCGGTGAGTTAATTCAAGTGGTGCAGAGCGACAATGTTGGACTCGCGAGCTCGCCCGTAATCTTTGATATTGGTAACAACAATCACCTCACTGAATCAGATGTGCGCACCCTCTTTGAGCTCTTGAAGAATCAGCCTGAGATGATTGTCGTGAACACCGCGGTTCCACGCCCTTGGAGAGATGACAACAACCGCATTATCAACGCCGTTGTTACTGATTACCCCCAAGCCCACTTGGTGGATTGGGCGAGCCTATCCTTTGGCCACCCTGAATACTTTGCTCCAGATGGAGTGCATCTCAGCGATGCCGGCGGAGATGTTTATGTTGGGGCGATCCTAGAAGCGCTAAAAAAATAACTCGCGCTATAAGTTACTAGCGCGAGTTATTGTTAATCTGAGATTAACTCTGAAGATTTAGGCGAATTGGCCAGGAAGTCCGAAGACCTTTCCTGCGACGATGCTTCCATCAGAGTAAACGGCTGAAATCTTAAATGAGGTCCAGCCATCTGTACCGTTCTTTGTTACATCAAGTGATACTTGAGTAGAAGGAACAGTTGCGATGAGCTTGAAGGCTCCTCCGCTTGCAGATGCTTCGATGTTATAGGTAGTCAATCCTGTTGCACCTTGCGCGGGGGACCAGAAAATGGTGGCCCCGGTGGCGGTGTAGTGAGCAACGATTCCAACTGGTGCGAGATCGGTGGCAGCTGAAGCACCGGTAGTCGCCGCAGCGGATGCTTCTGGTGTTGCCGCAACGGTCGCTGAGTCTGATGGCGCAGCCGACATCTCGGTTGAGGCAGAAGCATCAGGAGTTGCTGAGGCGGTAGCCATCGTTGATGAGTCAGATGAATGATTTTCTGCTGGCTTGTGATTACGAGCTACAACCAAAACAGCGATGAGAACTACGCCGACGATAACTGTTAGCACTACTCGAGAAGAAGATTTTGGTGCTGGCGCAACAGCCTTAGGTGTTGCAACTGGCGCAACAGCCTTAGTAGAAGAATCTACGAATACAGCAGTAGTTGCGGGTTTAGCTGCAGTTGCCGGAGTTGAAGTTGATACCGTGGAAATTACAACTGAAGCTTTCTTGGCGGCCTTCTTTGCAGGAGCCTTCTTTGCAGGAGCCTTCTTGGCTACAACTTTTTTGGCGGGAGCCTTCTTAGCAGGGGCTTTCTTAGCTACAACTTTCTTAGCGGGAGCCTTCTTCGTCACTGCCTTCTTGGCAGGAGCCTTCTTGGCAACCTTCTTAGCTACAACTTTTTTGGCGGGAGCCTTTTTGGCAACCTTCTTAGCGGCAACCTTCTTGACTGGTGCCTTCTTGGCGGCTGATTTCTTAGCGGTCTTTTTGACTGCCACTGGTGACTCCTCGGTTAAATGCGATCGTTCGTTGATCGGGACGGGTCTTGCTAATACGAAAATCGTACCTTAGATAAATTGAACTTCAGAGTAATCCACGCATACTTCAGCGAACATCTCGCGCAATAAGGCGAGTGATCTCTGGCAAAATTGCATGGAGAGCGTGGCCGCGATGGCTAATTGAATCCTTCGCTTCAGAGGAGAGTTCGGCGCTGGTCTGGGTAAAGCCAAGGGGTTGAAAAATCGGGTCATATCCAAAGCCGTTAATTCCGCGCGGCTCTTGAACCAGTTCGCCCACCATCTCTCCCTCGCGCACAATCTCTTGAGCTCCAGAAGGGTGGCTCTCTGGAATTACCAGAGCAACGGCGCAACGAAATCTCGCGCTACGAGTTGGGTTTCCGAGGGCTTTGAGTTCTTCCAAAACTTTTTGCAGGTTGGCTTCGTCATTTCCATGAACGCCGGACCAACGAGCAGAGAAAATTCCAGGAGCTCCACCGAGTGCATCCACACAAAGTCCACTGTCATCAGCGAGCGCCGGCAATCCGGTGTACTGCGAAATCTGGTGCGCTTTGAGCAGTGCATTCTCTGCGAAAGTAGCTCCAGTTTCATCGACATCTGGCATATCCGGGAAATCCCGCAAGCCCAATACGTTTACATCAATCTTCGCTGCTTCTAGGATCCGTTCAAATTCCAAAACCTTCCCCAGGTTTCGAGTCGCCAGAACAATGCTCTTGGTCGAATCAATCTCCCCCAGCGACTCTGTCATTAGGCAAGTGCCGCCGCTTGGAGGCGGGTCAACTCTGCACACCCTGCTACACCTAGATCGAGAAGCTGATTTAAGAGTGCGCGATCAAAAGGAACACCTTCAGCAGTTCCCTGAACCTCAACAAAGTTTCCATCCCCCGTGCAGACAATATTCATATCAGTATCTGCATCAACATCTTCCTCATAGCAAAGATCGAGCATTGGAACGCCCTTGATGATTCCAACGCTCACGGCTGCAACAGATTGGCGAAGAGGCTTTCGATCTCCGATGATGTGGCCCTTACCCTTTGCCCAAGTAATTGCATCTGCGAGCGCTACATAAGCACCTGTGATCGCAGCTGTGCGAGTTCCACCATCTGCCTGCAAGACATCACAGTCAATCACAATTGTGTTCTCTCCAAGAGCATGGGTATCTACGACTGCGCGAAGCGAGCGACCCACAAGGCGAGAGATCTCTTGCGTACGTCCACCTAATTTTCCCTTAACGCTCTCGCGATCTGAGCGAGTATGTGTTGCGCGAGGCAACATCGCGTATTCACTTGTCACCCAGCCTTGGCCTTTTCCAGTGAGCCATCGTGGAACTCCGGGAGTAAAGGATGCGACGCAGAGGACTCGGGTGTTACCGAACTCAACGAGAACTGAACCTTCTGCATTCTTAAGCCAGTTTCGGGTAAATGAGATTGGGCGAAGTTGATTCGCTTCTCGATTATCTATTCTTGAACTCACTTAGATATTCCCTTCAACGGTATGCACTTCTGGGCCGAGGAATCGGCGTGCCAATTTATTAAATGAATCGGTGTCTCCTGTTGCAACAAACTTATAAGTTGGCTTCCCTGAAACATTGAGTAGTTCTCGCTCTACCAATGTGCGGTATAAATCTTTTGCGGTCTCTTCAGCGCTTGAAACGAGAGTTACCTCATCGCCCATCACATATGAAATGACGCCAGTGAGAAGTGGGTAATGGGTACATCCAAGGACCAAGGTATCGATTTCTGCATCAATGAGTGGTTGCAGGTATTCGCGGGCAATCGCGGTAATTGCTGCGCCGGAAGTTTCACCGCGCTCGACAAATTCAACAAATGCTGGACAAGCCACTGAGGTAATTGAAAGTTGTGGGGCAGCAGCGAAAGCATCAAGGTATGAACCAGATTCAATGGTTGCATTGGTGCCGATGACTCCGACTCGGCCTGATCGAGTCGCTGATACCGCGCGCCTAGCAGCCGGCTGAATCACTTCAAGAACCGGAATCTCATACCGCTCTCTCGCATCCCGTAAGGTCGCTGAGCTTGCGGTATTGCATGCAATCACAATCGCCTTAACCCCAGCCGCAACCAATTCATCCATGATTTCCAAGGTGAAGGAGCGAACTTCTGCGAGGGTTCGAGGACCATATGGACCTCTGGCGTTATCGCCAACATAAATGATGGATTCGCCCGGAAGTTGATCGATGATGGCGCGGGCAACGGTAAGTCCGCCTAAGCCGGAATCAAATACCCCAATGGGAGCGGTCGATGAAGGCTGCGGCACATGAGAAGTCTAGCCGCCTCACCTGCTAG
>CAIZHC010000074.1 GCA_903932705.1 uncultured Actinomycetes bacterium
TCAGCCCTAAAATAATCGTCTACCTCTATTTCTGAGGTCACGACTGAAGAGAGTAACCGTGCCAAAAGCTTGGACTGATGATGCGCCGGAACCAATGGTTCTCAAGGAGCACGCCCACCTTCACGATCCTCTCTCCTACAAGATTAAAAAGGCCTTCCTTGGTAAGCCACTTAACCGCCATTCGCTCTCCCATCAACGTCTAAGTAAGCGCTTCGCCTTAGGCATCTTGTCTTCAGATTGCATCTCCTCTTCTGCATATGGAAGTGAGCAGATTCTGCTCGCACTACTACCAGCCTTCGGTTTAGCGGCATTCCATATTTTGATGCCGATGACGGCTGTTGTACTAGCCGTGCTCGTCATTGTTACTTTTTCATATCGCGAAGTTGTTCAGGTTTATACAAAATCTGGTGGTGCCTATGTTGTCTCGAGAGACAACTTAAATTCAACGCTAGCTCAACTTGCGGCCGTTGCTTTGATGTTGGATTACATCGTTACGGTTGCAATTCAATCCTCTGCTGGTATCGATGCAATCATCTCTACCTTCACAAGTTTGCAGCATTACAAACTGATTATGACTGTTGCTGTGATTGTTATTTTAACTTTTGGAAATCTCCGTGGGGTAAAAGAAGCAGGCGCCGCATTCGCTCTTCCCACATATTTCTTCGTCGCATCACTCGGCGTGGTATTTGTAATGGGTATCTACCGCAGCATTCGAGGAACTCTTCCTAAGTTTGACCCGACGAGCCTTCATGGCGCAGTAGCAATCGGACACCCGCAAGGACTCGTTAGTTTTGCCGCAATTTTTATCTTGCTCCGTGCCTTCGCAAATGGCGGATCTTCACTCACAGGTCTTGAGGCAATCTCCGATGGTGTTGCGCTCTTCAAGACTCCAGAAGGTGTCAACGCTCGCAAAACTTTATTAACGATGAGCGCGATTCTTGGAACCCTTGTCTTCGGTGTCTCTTGGTTTGCTCACGCAACATATGCGACGCCGTATGAAACCGGTACCCCAACCGTTATTTCACAGATTGCTAAGGCGACTCTGGGGACTGGCGCATTTGGAAATGTCTTCTTCTATGTCGTTCAAGGCGCAACCATGTTGATCCTCATCACCGGTGCTAACACTGCATATAGCGGATTTCCATATCTCGTTAATTTTGTGGCAAATGATGGATTCCTCCCTCGTCAATTGACTAAGCGCGGGCACCGTTTGGCATTCTCAAATGGAATTTTACTTTTGGCTTCCTGCGCCGTCGCACTTGTGCTTGTCACGGGGGCTTCCGTTAACCACCTCGTTGCTTTTTACGCGCTAGGTGTATTCACTGGATTTACACTCGTTGGTTTTGGAATGGCAAAACGCGCAAAGACGCAACGTCAAAAAGGCTGGCACTATAAGTGGGCGGTAAACACCGTCTCCGGAATTGTCTCTTTCGCAATCATCATCATCTTCGCGGTTGTTAAGTTTGCAGAAGGGGCATGGGTAATTCTGGTTTTAGCACCAATTCTGGTTGTGCTTCTCACTCGTTTAAATCGCCGCTATCGTCGCGAGCAAACCGCGCTTCGAACTGAGATTACTCATGAACGCGCTACAAAGGTTACTCGTCATGATGTAACCGTTCTCGTGGACAATGTTGATCTAGCTACGGTTGGAGCAGTTCGCTACGCCCGTTCTCTCAACCCTCACACACTTACTGCTCTTCACTTTGTTGTCGATGATCAGCGAGCCAATGAGTTGAAAGATGCTTGGGCGAAGAACCGCGCTCTTAGCGATATTGCTCTCGACCTTATTGATTGCCCAGACCGTCGCTTGCCGAACGCAGCTGTTGAATATGCGATTCGCATGACCGCCGATTCACAGGATGACTTAACACTCTTGCTTCCCCGCCGGTCGTACTCCGGATTACTCGGAACTATTTTGCACGACCGGACGGCTGAAGCAATTGCTGCACCAATCTCA
>CAIZHC010000075.1 GCA_903932705.1 uncultured Actinomycetes bacterium
GTAGCGCCAACTGGTTGCCAGATGTTCTTACTGAAATATTGCGAGACAGTTTCGCCGGTAACTTCTTGAATTATCAAACCAAGCATCTGCGTATCAACACTTCGATAGTCAGGTTTGGTATCCGGCGCCTCCAGCATCTTGCGATTGTGCGAGATGAACCAATTCATATCCGTTGTCGCATACATCTGGGCGATACCAACACCCCAACCCGCAGGGCCATTCGGATAATCATCCTTCACGCCAACCCCAGCCTCCATATCGAGCAGGCTCTGAATCGTTACTTGATCAAAGGAGGTGCCGCTCTTCCATTTCGGGAAGAAGGAGACAAAGGTGTCGGATTCGTGAATCTTGCCTTGTGCAACCAACTGGCCAATTACGAGGGAGGTAAGTGTTTTAGCCATTGAGTACGAGGGCAGTTGTGTCGTCGGAGTCATCCCGGCTTTGGTGTTGTAGTACTCGTAGGTGATTGTGCCCTCTCGCACAACAACGAAAGCATTTGTGTATGACTTCTGCAAGAACTCATCCCAGCTCATTGCAACGCCTTTATAAGTGACGGTAGCAGGCATCTTCTCTGAGCCAGTTGGCCATTGCAGGGGATGTGTTGATGGAGCGACCGTGTGCCAAGGAAGAAGCGTGGGAGTCTTTGAAGCGGGGGCGAGACCAAGTCGAACTGCAGCAATCACATTTGGGTAATGCACAAAGTGGAAGAAGGCAGAGAGCCCAAGAAAGAGCGCCACAAATGCAATTAGAGAATTACGCAGAATCTTGACCAGAATCTTCATCCCAGAAGGGTAAACCTCTGCCTACCTAAATTGAAGCAAGGTAGATCTTTTCAATTGAGGAATCGAGCGCTTGATTGAATTCAACCGCGCTCTGCCCAATGTGAAGTCCTTCGGTGAGTGCTCGTGAGAAACTCGCAATCATTCTCCTGTTCTTAGCTAAGAGTTCCACAGCGTGAAGTTGGTTGTATCCGCCAGATAGCGCAGCTACTCGAATGACGCGGGGATGTTTGATGAGGTCTAGGTAGTAATTAGGCTCATCGGGAAGGGTCAATTTCAATATGACATTCTGCGAACTATCCAAGGAGTCGAGAGCGTCCAAAAGCTCTCGCTTTAAGAGGTGTTCTATCCAATGCTTCTCTGGGCTCTTTATATCGACTTCAGGCTCCACAATTGGTACGAGGTCGGCTCTGATTACTTGATGAGCAATTTGAAATTGTTGTTGAACCACTGCACTGACGCCGACAGCATTTGATTCAGAGATAACAGATCGCGCCTTGGTTCCGAAGATTCCGAAATGACGCGCCTTCTCCAGCCGAGAGGTGAGTTCTGGAATCGCTTTCATCAGTGATGCGCCATCGCGCAAAGGCATTAAACCATTATCAATTTTGAGAAATGGCACTATTCCCTTTTGCTCCCACAAATATTGTGCCGTCGGCAAGCCCTCGACCATGCGCTCCATCGTCATCTCAAAGAGAATCGCAGCGAGAATTCTTTGACTGGTAAATGCCGGACTGGAGATGATTCGACTTCGCATCGCATGCATCAAGTCGAACATTTGCGCTTCGGTCTCGTATTGAGACTCATCTATCCCGTAGAGATGTAAGGCTTTGGGAGTACTTCCACCGCTTTGGTCTAACGCGGCGATAAAACCTGGTGCTGAGCGCATCCGATCGTATTGTTTGATGTTCATATTGCCCCCACTTCATTGTGTTAGCTAATACTCAACAACTCCTCAAAGAGCATTTGAACTCTTATTGGATCTACATCTCCGGAGCGACCCATTTCGCAGGCCGCTGCGGCTGTTGCAGATCCGTACTGCAATGCGAGTTTGAGGTTGATAGAACCCAGATGGGTCACATCCCCTTGCTCTTCGCATTTGAGGATAAACCCGGCTGCCAGTGAATCGCCAGCCCCTACGGTGGTGGCTACCACTACTTTCACGGTCGGGACAAAGATGCTGGTTCCTCCGAAAGCTAGGGCAGAACCCAGGGCTCCAGCGTGGACAATCGCTATCTTGGCGCCCATCTGACATAACGCCATGGCTGCCTGGCGTGCTCGCTCCTCACCGTTGGAATCTTCTCCCTTAAAGAGATCCTCGGCATCCCCCTTGATAGTTGCCTCAGCTTCGTCCAGATTTGGCGAGACGATATCCGCACCATGAGAGATTGCCCAACGCATGAAATGCGGAGCGGTATCAAAGAAGGTTAGCGCGCCCTCTTGATGAACCATCTCTATGAAATCTTGAATATCTCCGCTATCAACTCCGTGCGGAAAACTTCCCATGCTGGCAACGATTTCACCGGATTTAATCTCTTCCTTTATTGCACTGAGATAACTTTGCCATTCTGCCTTGGAAATTGTTGGACCCTGCTCATTCACAATTGTCATCGTGGTTGAGTTAATTTCCTGATACATCGTCGCAACGCGAATATTGCCGTGGTAACTTGAGGACTTAAAATCCAGACCTTCATCAGTGAGAAATTTTTCGAATTGATTTCCATCTAAATCTCCCAGGGGGACGACCAGGGTTGCGGGTCGATGGAGTGAGTGGCTAACCCGCGCCGCATCAATTCCTTTTCCACCAGCGCGAACTTCGGCTGAAGGGGCGCGCATAATTGCACCGCGCTCAAAGTGAGCCATTTGTAAGGTTCTTGAGAAACATGGATTTGGATTGCAAATCAACATAATTTAAAGGTACACCTCTTGTGATTTTCAGTGTATGACGCAAGGAATATCTCGCAGAGTGTAAGCACTCAGAGTTCGACTTACCTGAATTATTAATGAAGAGAATAATTTAGTTGGGCAACGAGTTACGTTGTTCACTAAGGAATTCAAAATGCGTGCCTTACGGTTAATGAATTGGAAATCTGAACCAGAGCTCGTTGAAGTTCCAAAGCCAACGCCTGGTCCAGGAGAGGTAGTAATTAGAATTGGTGGAGCCGGTGCATGCCACTCAGATCTCCACTTGATGCATGATTTTGTTGACGGAGCTCTTCCTTGGAGCCCCCCTTTCACCCTCGGTCATGAGAATGCTGGCTGGGTAGATGCGATCGGCGCTGGCGTAACTGCCGTTCACGAGGGACAAGCAGTCGCGGTCTATGGCCCATGGGGTTGCGGAAAGTGCGCTCGTTGTCGACTTGGAATTGAGACGCTCTGCGAAGATCCAATCTCCGCACCTATTCCTGGAGGTGGTGGAGGGTTAGGTCTAGATGGCGGAATGGCTGAGTACATGCTCATTCCATCGGAGCGATTCCTAGTTCCGCTACCTGCCAATCTTGATCCCTTTGCCGCCGCACCTCTCACTGATGCTGGACTCACACCTTTCCATGCAGTGCGTCGCTCATGGGCGAAGATGACTCCCGAAGCAACTGTTGTTGTTATTGGAGTCGGTGGACTTGGACATATGGCGGTTCAAATAATTAAAGCCACTACCTCTGCACGAATAATTGCGGTAGATCCAAAGCAAGCAGCGTTGGATGTGGCACTTGATGTCGGGGCAGATGACGCTTTGCGACCTGATGAAAAAACCGCTGCAACAATTCGCGAGATGACTCATGGTCACGGCGCTGATGTAGTCCTGGACTTTGTTGGTTCTGAAGGAACCTTGAAGTTGGCACTAGCCTCTGCTCGCAC
>CAIZHC010000076.1 GCA_903932705.1 uncultured Actinomycetes bacterium
GACGGACACCTTTCAACTCGCGATCAGATTCAAATGTTCTCAACTGGCGTACGCCATGAGATGTTGGAAGTAGGCGTTATCTCCCCAGAGCCTGTTGTCTCCAAGGGACTCGGCGTTGGCGAAGTTGGTTATGTCATTACTGGTGTAAAAGATGTCCGCCAATCTCGTGTGGGTGACACCATCACTACATACAACAACCCTGCAAAGGTTGCTTTGGCTGGTTATAAAGATCCACGCCCTATGGTCTTTTCTGGTCTCTTCCCAATCGATGGTGCGGATTTTCCATTACTCCGTGAAGCACTCGATAAATTACAACTCAACGATGCGGCTTTGGTTTACGAGCCAGAGAGTTCTGCCGCCCTTGGCTTCGGCTTCCGTTGTGGCTTCCTAGGTCTGCTTCATATGGAGATCGTTCGCGAGCGTTTAGAGCGCGAATCAAACCTCACACTTATTTCTACCGCACCCAATGTGGTTTACACAGTCACAACCGGTGATAACAAGTTACTTACAGTTACTAACCCTTCTGAATATCCAGATGGCAAGATCGAGAAGGTAGAAGAACCAATCGTTCGCGCTACCGTTCTTGCGCCATCTGAGTTCATCGGAACAATCATGGAGCTCTGCCAAGAGCGCCGTGGAATCCTGCTCGGCATGGATTATCTCTCTGAAGATCGCGTAGAGATTCGCTACACCTTGCCACTTGCCGAAATTGTCTTTGACTTCTTTGACCAACTTAAGAGCCGCACCCGCGGTTATGCATCACTGGATTACGAACCGATCGGTGAGGCAGAGGGAGATCTCGTAAAGGTCGATATCTTGCTTCAAGGTGAAAAAGTCGATGCATTTAGCGCAATCGTTCACAAAGATAAGGCGTACGCATACGGCACCATGATGACCGGCAAGTTGCGCGAGCTAATCCCAAGGCAACAATTCGAAATTCCTATTCAGGCTGCTATCGGCGGTCGCATCATCGCTCGCGAAAGTATTCGCGCAATCCGTAAAGATGTTCTTGCCAAGTGTTACGGCGGAGATATCTCCCGTAAGCGCAAACTGCTCGAGAAGCAGAAAGAGGGTAAGAAGCGCATGAAGATGGTGGGCCGTGTTGAGGTTCCACAGGAAGCATTCGTCGCTGCTCTCACCACTGATGCTGATATTGATAAGGCAAAGGCAAAAGCTAAAGAGCGCGAATGAATAACCTCGCCTTCTACGTACATATCCCATATTGCGTAAGGCGTTGTGGTTATTGTGATTTCAATACATACACCCCAGCAGAACTCTCGATAAGCAACGATCTCACCGAAACTTCGCGCTCCTATATCGATCTCCTCATCAAGGAGTTGGAATTTGCACGCGAGACAACTGGCTCAGCTGTGGTTCCAACAATCTTCTTCGGTGGAGGTACTCCAACTCTCATGGAGAGCAGTGATCTCGGACGAGTAATCAAAGCAATCTCAAGCAGTTACGAGTTAGCACCAGTTGTAGAGATCACAACCGAAGCAAATCCCGACACCGTCACCAAAGAGAAGCTTTCCTCTCTGCGCGAGGCCGGATTTAATCGAATCTCTTTTGGAATGCAATCTGCAGTTCCTCACGTCTTAAAATCTCTGGATCGCACTCACAATCCCGAGAATGTTCTGAAAGCAACCACATGGGCACGCGAAGTGGGATTCAATGAAGTAAGCGTTGATCTCATTTATGGAACATCTGGGGAGTCGCTCGACGATTGGGAGTTAACCATCGACACTGCGCTCTCTCTACCAATCTCACACATCTCGGCATATGCCTTGATTGTGGAGAGCGGAACAAAACTTGGAGCACAAGTAAAACGCGGTGAAGTCACAATGCCAGATGATGATGAGACAGCAGACAAGTACCTGCTCGCTGATGAAAAATTTATTAAGGCTGGCTTTGATTGGTATGAGCTCAGCAACTGGTCGAAAGCAGGTTCCGAGTGCAGACACAATCTTGCCTACTGGAATGGCGATAACTGGTGGGGTCTGGGGGCAGGAGCACATTCGCATGTTGATGGGCGCCGGTTCTGGAATGTGAAGCACCCTGCGGCCTACACGCAGAAGGTGATCGATTCTGGAAATCCAATGCAAGATCAGGAGATTTTGACTCTTGAGGAGGCCCGCAGCGAAGAGATCATGCTGCAAATTCGCCTCGCATCAGGTCTCTCCCGAAGTACTCTCTCTGCAAGTGAAGCGAAATCGCTTCCCTCTTTTCTAGCCGAGGGATACCTACTCCCTGAAGCGTGGGAGAACGGACAAGTTGTCTTGAGTAAGACTGGGCGACTCATGGCCGATCGAATCGTGCGCGAAATACTCGTGTAGTAGATTTAGAAAATCATGCAGGAACGTCAGTTAGAGATACTTCGCGCCATAGTCGATGAGTATGTCGCGACCCAAGAGCCTGTGGGTTCTAAGGCGATTGCAGAGCGCCATCCGCTCGGAGTCTCACCGGCAACTATCCGCAATGAGATGGCGATCTTGGAAGATGCGGGTCTCATCACCCAACCGCACACGAGTGCTGGGCGAATTCCAACAAATACTGGGTACCGACTCTTCGTCGATAAGTTGGCACAAGTCAAACCACTCTCTGATGCAGAACGACGCGCAATTGAAACATTTCTATCGCACTCAAATGATCGCGAAGATTTGATGGTGCGCACTGCCAAATTATTAGCACAGCTCACAAAGCAGGTAGCAGTAATTCAACATCCTGATGGAGATAAAGTTGTTCTCGCTGGGACGGCAAATCTCGCCCGCAGTAGCGCACAAGAGACTGCAGCCTCAATCTTTCCAATTCTTGAAGCTCTCGAAGAGCAGGTTGTTCTCTTAAGGCTTCTCGCCGACGCCAACACACACGTTCAAGTGCGTATCGGTGATGAGCAATCAGAGAAGAACTTGCAGACTACCTCTTTAATTAGCGTTGGCTATGGAATTGAAGGACAATCCTCTGGTGCGCTGGGAGTAATTGGACCGACGCGTATGGATTATGCGCAAACGATTGCGACAGTTAATGCTGTTGCTCGTTACATTGGACAGTTTTTAGGGGGAAGCTCGCATGGCTGATTTGTACGAGGTTCTCGGTGTTCATAGAGATTCATCCTTTGATGAAATCAAAAAGGCATATCGAAAATTGGCTCGCGAATATCATCCTGATGTAAATCCAGATCCTTCTGTTAAGGATAAGTTCAAAGACATAACAGCTGCCTATGAGGTACTGAGTGATCCATCCAAACGTCAGAAGTATGACCTGGGTGGAGATCCGTTCTCGCAATTTGGTGGCGGCGGTGCACAGAATTTCGGCTTCGGCGACATCATGGATGCTTTCTTTGGGGGAGGTGGATCACGCGGTCCACGTTCGCGTGCCCGCGCAGGACAAGATGCTCTGATTGGTGTGGAGCTTGATTTAGAAGAGATCTGCTTCGGTACAGAGCGCGAGCTCACGGTAGAGACAGCGGTTCGCTGCGATAAGTGCGGCGGCACTGGTTGCGCCGACCACTCCAAGCCTCAAACCTGTGGCATTTGTAAGGGCCGCGGTGAGATTCAGCAAGTCACTCGATCATTTATTGGAAACGTGATGACATCTCGCCCATGCAATAACTGCAGCGGTTATGGATCTGTTATTCCAACTCCGTGCAGTGAATGTGCGGGCGATGGACGTGTGCGCTCTCGCCACACCATAAATGTAAAGGTGCCAGCAGGTGTTGAGGGTGGAAATCGCATTCACTTAGCGGGACAAGGCGAAGTTGGCCCTGGCGGTGGCCCGGCAGGTGATCTCTACGTCGAGATCATTGAGAAGCCACATGAGTTCTTAATTCGCGATGGCAAAGATCTGCATATCTCGATCTCAATTTCGATGGTCGCTGCAGCGCTAGGCACGGTTGTCGCAGTGGAAACCTTGGATGGTAAGCAACAAGTCGAAATCAAGCCCGGGATTCAATCAGCAGATGCGGTTACCTTGCGTGGTTTTGGTGTCACTAAATTACGTGCAAATGGCCGCGGAGATTTAATCGTTCATGTCGAAGTTGAGACTCCACAAAAACTCTCCAAGGAAGAGCAGGAGATGCTCAAGAAATTTGCGGTCTCTCGCGGTGAGAAATTAAGCAGCTTTGAGGTCCACCATCGCTCCAAACATCATGATGGACTCTTCGGCAAAGTCCGCGATGCCTTCAACCGCTAACCCATGTTGACTCTCTTCTTCGTTCCAGATTTGGGTTCGGGCAGCCATGTAGAAGTTGGCGGCGATGAAGCTCACCACGCAATAAAAGTTCTGCGCACCGACGTTGGCGAAGAGATTGTTCTCGCCGATGGTAGTGGCGCTTACATCCGCGGCAAGGTTTCGCACGTAGGCAAGAAAGAGTTCCAGGTCGAGGTGTTAGAGCGAGGTGTTCAAAAACCGCAAACCCCGGAGATCATCGTGATTCAAGCGCTGATGAAATCTGATCGTGCTAAAGAGGCGATCGAACTCTTGACGGTCGCGGGTGCCTCAACAATCATTCCTTGGCAATCTGCTAGATCTATTGCAAAGTGGCAGGATGATTTGGGGGAGAAGTGGCTTGCGACTTCCATCAGCGCTTCCAAACAATCTCGTCGACTGATTCTCCCAGTCATTGAGCCTCCAATTTCAACAGCACAAATTTCTCGGAGATTTGCAGAGCGAGCTAACCTAATCGTCTTGCATGAAGGAGCAACAACTAGGATCTCTGAGATTACACAATCGCTCACCGATGGCCCTATTGTTTTTGTAATCGGACCAGAGGGCGGGCTCTCTGGAGAAGAGATTGGTGAACTTTCTGCAGCAGGCGGAAAAGTAACTCTCCTGGGCGCAGAAGTTTTGCGATCCGCCCACGCGGGCTTCGCCGCAATCTCAGCAATTTCTGCCCTCATCGGTCGCTGGTAGGAATAGGCTTTATTTATGTGCATTTTCTGCAAGATTGCCGCTGGCGAGATTCCCACGCACTTTTTGTATGAGAGCGCGAAGGTAGTTGCTTTCAAAGATCTCGATCCGCAAGCGCCTGCGCATATCTTGATAATTCCTCGAGCTCATTTTGAAAATGCGGCCGAACTTGCCGCGGCAGATTCCGCCACCATGTCAGAACTCTTTGGTGCCGCTCGAGAACTCGCATCCACCCTTGGCTTAGATGGTTACCGAATCACATTTAATACTGGAGCAAGTGCAGGTCAGAGCGTCTTTCACGCCCACCTTCATCTCTTAGGCGGGCGAGCATTCGCCTGGCCGCCCGGTTAACCGTAGGATTTGGAAGTAATGGAGCATCCTTTGATTATCGTCCCAGCCGCCATTCCTATGGTCGCGCTCACTGGACCGCAAGACTCATACCTTCGCATCTTTGAATCCACATTTCCTGGAGTTCTCATCACCTTCCGTGGCAATGAGATCTTTGTTAAGGGAGATCTCGAACAGAGTTCGCAATTTGAGGTGCTGGTCAAAGAGCTACTAGTGCTTATTCGTGCTGGACAGTCGCTGAGTTTGGATGCAATTCATCATGCAATTGGCATGGTGAAGCATGTGCCAGTTGATCATCCAGCAGAAGTTTTGTCACTCAACATCTTGAGCAACCGCGGAAAGACGATTCGTCCCAAGACCGCTAATCAGAAGCGCTATGTCGAAGCTATTGATGAGAACACAATCACCTTTGGAGTTGGACCTGCAGGTACCGGTAAGACTTACCTGGCTATGGCTAAGGCAATTCAATCATTGCAGGCGAAGGAAGTTAATCGCATTATCTTGACCCGTCCTGCTGTTGAAGCGGGAGAGCGCCTGGGATTCTTGCCTGGAACCCTGCAAGAGAAGATTGATCCATACCTGCGCCCGCTATTTGATGCGTTGCACGACATGATTGATCAAGAATCAATTCCGCGTCTGATGCAATCTGGAATTATCGAGATTGCTCCTCTCGCATACATGCGTGGTCGCACACTCAATGATGCCTTCGTCATTTTGGATGAGGCGCAAAATACCTCCGCTGAACAGATGAAGATGTTCTTGACCCGCTTGGGCTTTGGTTCAAAGATGGTTATTACCGGAGATGTGACTCAGGTAGATCTTCCCAACGGAACACCATCCGGTCTTAAAGTTGTGGGAGAAATTCTGGAAGGCGTCGATGACATCTGCTTCATGCATTTAACCGCAGAGGATGTTGTCCGCAATCGCCTGGTCGGAGAGATTGTTAGTGCTTATGGTCGTTTTGATGCTGCCAAACCTGCCAATTTCAGACCCCTACGCACCTCATGAATATAGAACTTTCAAATGAATCAGGCGTCAAGGTAGATGAGGCTGGCCTCATCAGCGTTGCCGAATATGCGATGCAACATATGGGGCTCAACGAAGATTGCGATCTGGCAATTAGCATCGTGGATGAATCTCGCATGAGTGAACTTCACGAAGAGTGGATGGATCTTCCTGGTCCTACCGATGTTCTCTCCTTTCCGATGGATGAGATGAAGCCGCATGACATCAACCCTGGAATAGTCGGGGATATCGTCCTTTGCCCACAATTTGCTGCAGCGCAGGCGAAGAATGGTTTAGAGGCAGAGCTAGCCCTGCTTACAATCCACGGAGTCTTGCATTGCCTCGGTTACGACCATGCTGAAGCGGTCGAAGAGAAAGTGATGTTTGATTTGCAGGAGTCCATCTTGGCTAGTTGGCAGGCGCGCTGATGATTAACAAAGTTCTCATCCAACTCAAGCGCTACGGCATCACTCTGCCCACAATCTTTAATGATGAGGCTGATCTTAGAAAGCTCATCGATCAAGCAGGGGAGCGTTCCATCATCGCTGATTCTCAGCGCGAGATGATGCAATCTGTTCTAGATTTAGGTGAGACGCTAGTTCGCGAACTCATGGTTCCTCGTACAGATATCGTCTGGATTGAGGGAAATCGAACTTTGCGACAAGGACTTTCACTCGCGCTTCGTTCAGGTTTTACCCGCATCCCCGTCATTGCAGAGAACCTTGATGACATTATCGGAATTGCATATGTGAAAGATTTAGCACGCCGCGTTCACGAACACCACGAATCAGAGCAGAGCGAAAGTGTTGCTGAACATTTACGCCCCGCCACCTTTGTTCCAGAGAATAAGAC
>CAIZHC010000077.1 GCA_903932705.1 uncultured Actinomycetes bacterium
AGGTTGTCTTCTTATCTACCAGTACCCATTTTCCGGTTCTGGTGATTCCGATCAAGATTGCTTCGAAGCGCTCTGGATCTAGCGCACTAAGAACTCCGCCCGCGGAGATACAAGAGATTTCATGTTCGGATGATTGACCACCGAAGAGAATGGCAACGCGATTGGTGGCCATTAGAGCTCGGCCAATGTGCTGACCGACATCAGTCGCTCCATCGCTTGGGCGGGAGTAATTGATCCCGTAACCGCATCAGCCATGACTTCAATGATAGGGACTTCCACACCAACTCTATGAGCCAACTCGCGAATGGCAGGGGCCGAAGCTACGCCCTCAACGGTCTTAGCCACCTCTATGCGGGCCGCTTCCATGGTTCCTGTACGTCCGTAAGCCTCTCCAAATTGACGATTACGAGAGAGCGCAGAACCGCAACTCGCGACGATATCTCCCATCCCGGCCAAGCCAAGGAAGGTCAGTGGATTTGCTCCATAACTATGCCCAAACCTTGCAACCTCAGATAAACCTCGAGTAATGATCATCGCTTGAGTATTTTCACCAAGATTCATCCCAATTGTCATTCCAACGGCAAGTGCCACAACGCTCTTGGCTGCTCCCGCTAGCTCGCAACCCACTAAGTCATACGAGGGATAGATTCGGAAATAAGGAGTCGTAAAAAGGTCGATCATCAAATGCTGCAAAACTTCATTAGGAGAGGCAGCAACTGCTCCGGCTGGCTCACGTAGGGATAACTCCCCAGCAAGATTCGGGCCAGTTATTAATCCGATGAGTAATTCATCGGTCCCAAGCTCTTCAACAATGACCTCGGTCATACGGGACATCGTCTCCGCTTCAATTCCCTTAAGAGTTGAAATGATAGGAACTCCTGCTGGAAAAATCGGTTTCCATGAACGCAGATTTTCACGAAGGGATTGCGCTGGAACAGCTAGCACTATTGCTTTTCCGAATGTGAATGCAGTGGTTACATCTGTGGTGGCGCGTAAATTTTCGGGGAGAAAAATACCTGGAAGGAACTTGTGATTGCTTCGCGAACTATTGATTTCATCAACAACCTCTGTGTTACGACCCCACATCAATACTTCATGCCCAGCGTCGCAGAGCACCTGAGCGAGAGTTGTACCCCACGCACCAGTTCCAAGAACAGTTACCTGCGTCATTACTTATCTTTCCGCTTCTTATAATTTCCGACTCTAGGCAGGTCGGATTTTCTCGGATCAAAAATATTCTCCGGTCGCTTTGCGCCGCGAATCTCTTCTAGCAAAGTTGTGATGGCATCCATTGCGTAGGCGGTTGCCTCAACCATTGCGTCATGGTCATCCTCTTTGCCATACCACTTTGAGAAATCGAGCGGCTTACCTGCAGTCACTTGAATTTTGGTGCGAGGCCACAACTTTGGCTTCTTACTGTATGGAGCAATGACATCAACCGCTCCCCATTGCGCACAAGGAATAACCGGAACTCTTGTTGTTACCGCAAGTCGAGCCAATCCCGTCTTCGCCACCATCGGCCAATGATCGGCATCTCGGGTCAGCGTTCCCTCAGGGTAAACGCCTAGACAATGTCCCGACTTCAAAAGTGCTACTGCGTGAGGAAGAGCAACAGTTGCAGCACCCTTCACTTCACGCTCCACGGGAACCTGCTCCGCGTGCCTCAAGACCCAGCCAACAAGGGGTACTCGAAAGAGTGAAGCCTTACCGAGAAAGCGAACGGCGCGACCGTTGCCATAGAGAAAATGAGCAAAGACCAATGGATCGAAATAAGAGATGTGATTACTAATTGCAATCATCGGACCGGTTGCGGGGATATTTTCAGCACCGCGCCATTCGGCCTTTGAGACTGACTTAACAATGGGAATCAATATCCGAGCCCAAAACTTCCAGGTCGGATTGCTTCCAAGAGGTTTTCCGCGGGGCGGCTTGTAGGAAGGTTCTAGATCGCTACCTTGATTAGCCACAGAGAGAGTTTAGTCGGTACTTACCTGCGATAAAAAAATAAGGGAGAGCATTTCGCTCTCCCTTATCTACATTGATTTCTAGATTAACGCTTTACTGCCTTCTTAGCAGGAGCCTTCTTTGCTGGGGCTGCCTTCTTAGCAGGAGCCTTCTTAGCAGGAGCCTTCTTTGCTGGGGCTGCCTTCTTCGCAGGAGCCTTCTTAACAGGAGCCTTCTTTGCTGGGGCTGCCTTCTTCGCAGGAGCCTTCTTAACAACAGGCTTAGCAACTACCTTTGGAAGGACCTTTACAGGTGGCTTTGGAGCTGCCTCAAGCTTACGTGCGCCTGCGATGATCTCCTTGAGAGCCTTTGCTGGCAAGAAGCGAACCTTCTTGCTCGCCTTAATCTGAATTGTCTCGCCTGTGAATGGGTTGCGGCCCTTACGTGCAGGACGATCAACCTTCTTGAACTTACCGAAATCATTAATCATGACATCGTCGCCCTTTGAGATGTTGCGAACGATTGCATCAAAAACTACGTCAACAGCGCGTGCTGCCTCTTTCTTGCTATCTCCGAACTGTGGAGCCAAGTATGCGATGAACTGGGCTTTGTTCATTTGTTCCCCTTAAATACGCTTATTTATTAGGCATTTGCCTACATGTAAGAAATCTACGCGGGCTATAGATAAAGAGGCTCTATTAATATCGGTGTGTCGCCATCCAAAAAGCGCACTTTTTACGCGTAAAAAACTCTAAATCCGCGGTAGAGAGTTTCTCTGCCGCGGATAGAGATGCAAATTATGAGCGTATTGGAAGGGTTTTAGGCTTAAAAGAGAAGCGTGCCTCTTCATAAGCGCTTACAGAATCAATGTTTTTCAGCGTTAAACCGATGTCATCGAGACCCTCCATCAAACGCCAGCGCGTGTAATCGTCGAGTTCAAAGGCAAAGACTTCACTGCCCAAACGCACGTTTTTCGCTTCTAAATCAACTGTAATTGCAAGAGTTGAATCTGCCTCAATGGCCGCCCAAATCTTTTCCACATCTTCTTGAGGCAAAATCACGGTGAGCAAACCACCTTTAAGCGAGTTGCCGCGGAAGATATCTGCAAAACGACTTGAAATAACTGCTTTAAAGCCATAGTTCTGCAGAGCCCAGACCGCGTGCTCTCGAGATGAGCCGGTTCCAAAATCTGCACCAGCAACCAAGATTGTTGCTGATTTGTATTCAGGTTGATTTAAAACGAACTCTGGATCGTTGCGCCATGCAGCGAAGAGTCCATCTTCAAACCCACTCTTAGTAACGCGCTTGAGATATACAGCAGGAATGATCTGATCTGTATCTACATTTGAACGACGAAGTGGAACAGCTGTTCCGGTGTGTGAAATAAATTTCTCCATGATGCGCTCCTTAGAGATCTGCTGGCGATGAGAGAGTTCCGCGAATTGCAGTAGCAGCTGCTACTAATGGGCTCACGAGGTGAGTGCGTCCACCCTTGCCCTGACGACCTTCAAAGTTGCGGTTTGATGTTGAAGCAGATCGCTCCCCCACTGCCAATTGATCTGGATTCATTCCAAGGCACATAGAGCAACCAGCGTTACGCCACTCTGCTCCGAAATCAATGAAGACCTTATCCAAGCCCTCTTGCTCTGCCTGCAAACGTACGCGGGCGGAACCCGGAACAACAAGCATGCGAACTGAATCCGCCTTCTTCTTGCCCTTCACAATATCTGCAGCTGCACGAAGATCTTCGATACGACCATTTGTGCAAGATCCCAAGAAAATTGTGTCTACCTGGATTGACTTAAGTGGGACACCTGCCTCAAGACCCATGTAGGTAAGGGCACGCTCAGCTGCGCCGCGCTCTTCAACATCAGCGATATCCGCTGGGTTTGGAACATTGGAGTTGAGTGGCAATCCCTGACCAGGATTAGTTCCCCATGTCACGAAAGGTGCGAGTTCTTCAGCTTTGAGATTAATCTCAACATCAAACTTTGCATCTGCATCGGTCTGCAAGGTCTTCCAGTACGTAACCGCAGCATCCCAGTCAGAACCTTGTGGAGCGTGTGGCTTGCTCTTTACATATTCAAAAGTCTTCTCATCTGGTGCGATTAATCCAGCACGAGCACCAGCTTCAATCGACATGTTACAAATCGTCATGCGACCTTCCATGGAAAGCGCACGAATTGCTGAGCCGCGATATTCGATGACATACCCTTGGCCGCCGCCGGTGCCAATCTTTGCGATGATGGCGAGAATGACATCCTTGGCGGTTACGCCTTCTGGCAAAACTCCCTCAACATTGATTGCCATAGTCTTTGGGCGAACCAGTGGAAGAGTCTGAGTTGCAAGTACATGTTCGACTTCTGATGTTCCAATACCGAATGCGAGTGCACCGAATGCGCCATGGGTTGAAGTGTGCGAGTCTCCGCAAACAATTGTCATACCTGGTTGAGTCAATCCAAGTTGTGGGCCAACGACGTGAACAATTCCTTGCTCTGCATCGCCAAGTGAATGGATGCGAACACCGAACTCAGCCGCATTCTTGCGAAGTGTGTCTACCTGTAACTTCGAGACTGGATCAGCGATTGGCTTATCAATATTTAAAGTTGGAGTGTTGTGATCTTCAGTTGCGATCGTGAGATCGGGGCGGCGCACAGTGCGTCCCGCCAAACGTAAGCCATCAAAGGCTTGTGCTGAGGTCACTTCATGAATGAGATGAAGGTCGATGTAAATGAGGTCCGGTTCTCCCTCAGCGCTACGGGCAACATGGTCGGCCCAGATTTTCTCGGCTAGAGTCTTACTCATTCGCACTCCTTCGTTAGACGAATTTCCCCCCTGCTATTGCATCTCAAAGTTTGAGATGGCATTATCAGAGTATGGACACTAAGAATAGCGGAGTCGGAGTATTAGACAAATCAGTGCGGATCTTGGCAACCCTGGAGGCTGGCCCACACTCACTTGCTGAACTCGTTGCCGCCACAGGAATCGCTCGCCCCACTGCTCACCGCCTCGCCGTTGCGCTGGAGTTCCATCGACTTGTAACCCGCGATCTCCTAGGTCGCTTTGTCCTCGGTGCGCGTGCTGCAGAGCTCGCATCGGCTGCCGGTGAGGATCGTTTACTTTCAGTCGCCGCCCCTGCACTATCTGCGCTGCGTGATGCCTGCGGTGAGAGCGCACAGCTTTATCGTCGCCAAGGTGACCAACGTATTTGCGTAGCAACTGCAGAGCGCCTCTCAGGACTTCGCGACTCAGTTCCTGTCGGAACAGTTCTCACAATGCAAGCGGGATCTGCTGCTCAAATACTTCTCGCTT
This sequence comes from uncultured Actinomycetes bacterium, assembly GCA_903932705.1. Taxonomy (GTDB): domain Bacteria; phylum Actinomycetota; class Actinomycetes; order Nanopelagicales; family Nanopelagicaceae; genus PALSA-747. The sequence continues at coordinate 5,257 of CAIZHC010000077.1, forward strand.
GGGAAGAGCCAGATAAATTGCATCGCGGTCTTGTAAATGCAAAGTTCACGGCCGCATCACTCTCCGCGGTACGCAGACGTGGCTGGGCCCAATCTGTTGGTGAACGTGAAGCAGGTGTGGCATCGGTAAGTGCACCCGTTCGTGGACCCAACAACAAAGTTATTGCCGCAGTAAGTATTAGCGGACCCATGGAACGTCTAGGTCGACAACCTGGTCGCATCCACGCTGCGCAGGTAATGGCAACTGCCGCAAGGTTGAGTGAGTACTTAATTCAGAGTAATTAAGATTTCTTAGCGAGCGTAAACAGCGAAGAAATCACGACTGCTCGGACTCAAGTAACGAGTCGCGGGGCGATCAAATGCAACAAGTTTATGTGGGTACTCCTGAACGCCTGCATTTGTAACGGGATACCACATATATGAAATCCAAGCAGGGTTGATATCAAGTTCCATCGCACGAACTGCCCCAGCTGTCTTCAAGAGATCTGCAAGGCTTTGAACTGAGAGTGAATTACCCGCAACGTAAATTACGTTTCCATTTGCATCTACGCCAATTCCAGAGCGCCAGACGAAGTGTGCGTTCTTGACTGTGAATCCCCAATTTACAAGGACGCTCTTGTTGAGATCTGGAGTGACCACGCCATTATCGATGAGAAGACTCAAATTCTGACGTGCTGTAACTACAGTGGAATCCATAGTTACTTCATCGCCCCACGTGCCGATGTCTAGAGTGCCATCAGAGTGAATAACGAGAGTTGCCTTGTGATCCACCAACGGTTTGATGGTTACGCCATTCTGGTAGTAACCACCGAGTGAATCTTTTATCTTGAAAGCACTGTTAAATGTTGCGGCTAAGCCCTGAAGTTCTTCTCCCTTGAGGACATCAGTGGAACCGATCTCTTTGAGTTTGCCTGGCTCTGAAAAACCTGGATGTTGTACAAACTTAAGTAGCGAACTCTGCATAATCGCAATTCCCGCAAGATAAGAGGTGTGGTCTTGATCAGGGCGTAGATATCCAACTTGAATCGCTGGTTGACCATTTACTTTAAAGACAGTCTTGAGATTTCCTTCTCCGGGTAGTGCCGGAGTAACGAGAGATGGAATCATCTCTGCATAGTGCGTGGCTTCTTGTGCCAACAACTGCTTTGCTCCGGCATCCAGAGTTCCGCCAACCTTTGGCTTGCTAACGCTGTATTGGGCATTCTCCAGCGCCGTAACTACAAAACCTAAATAGTGATTGCGACCCCACTCGGCTAAGCGAGCTGAGAGCGGATCTGTACCAGGTGCCAGAAGAGCAGTACTTACCGACCAAAACACAACCACGAGAAAAAGAGATGGGACTGCAATTAGTGTCTTCTTTAACTTGCTTGCGCTCTTGATCCAATGCGCAAAGGCAGCAGGACGTCGTCGTACCCAATTCATGAGGTGATAATACCTTTTAGCGTGAGGAGATTTTACGGAAAATCATTGGCGGCAATGATTTGAATACGAAAGCAACATATTTCAATAGTGATGGAGCCCACGTTACTAATCTTCGTGAAGTTAGTGCTCTCACACCATAAGAACCACACTCTTGAACCGTGATTGCAAATGGAGCGTTATCCATTCCAGCGGTCATCTTGCTCCGCACAAAACCTGGTCGCAAAATCTTAAGGGAAACGCCAGTTCCATCGAGCGCTAAAGCTAATCCGCGTGCGTAGAAATCTAATCCTGCTTTAGTTGATCCATACCTAAAGTTATCTGGGCGTGGACGAACTTGAGCGAATGAACTTATGGCGAGTATTTGTCCGTGAGCTTGCTTCTTCATGCGCTCTGCAATTAATTCAAGCAAATGTACAGTTCCAACATAATTAACTTCCATCGCAGCAACTAAATTGTCGGCCATACTCAACTCTGTATTATTTCCCAGCAACCCCACAGCAATCACAACAAGATCAACATCACCCTCATCAAAGAGTCGTGCAACTACTCGCTCGCGTCCTGCTTTATCGGTGACATCCAGTGCATATTCACCGATTCGGTCTACCAAGATGACTTGGCGAGATTTATTCTCGGGCAACTGCGTCACGATAGCCATCCCGATTTCACTACTTCCACCGATAAGGGCGATCCGACCAGGATTCTTAAATCCATTTAACATAAGTGCAGCCTCCTGGCTTGATCAGATTGCCATAATCCTGTGGGATCCATCGTACGGCGTATCTCACGCCACTTATTTAGCTCCGGATACATTGCAGGAATCAGTGATGGACTTACCCGAGAATCCTTAATCAGATAGATGCGTCCTCCGGCAGCGACGAGTTCCTCATCAAATTCTTGAAGGAACTTTTCAAGTCCAGGTACCTTCGTTGAATAATCAAGAGTGAGCGTCCAACCCCTACGCGGAAAACTCATCGGTGCCTGAGATTGTTCTCCGAACTTCTTAAGCACTCCTAAGAAGGATGCAGCCTTGAGAGAGCGCAACCCGGCAAAGAGGCGCTCAAAGATCTCTTCTTTTCCGATATCTATGACAAATTGGTACTGCAAAAATCCATCGCGACCATAGATGTTGTTCCATTCATTAATGCCATCTAATGGATGCATGTACTTACCGAGGGCAACCGGGCCATTCTTGAGCGGCTTTCTAAACCAGATCTCATTGAAGGCTCGAACTGAGAGCGGTGTAATGAAATTCTTTCCAGCAATGGAGGGAAGCTTCGGGCCAGCTGAATTCGAATCCTTAGACTTAACTGAAGTGGCGCCATAATTTCCAAGGCTCACCACTCCCCTGCCTCGGTAGTCTCCAGATAAATCAATCCATGCGACTGTATGTTCAAAGTCTGCATCTGCGCCGCCAAGAACATCAATCATCTCCGCCAAATTCTTTACTCGGCGTTCAGTGACATCTGCAGAATTCGATTTTACGCTTTTGAGCTGCAGCTCTACTTCAAGTACTGCTCCAGTGAGTCCAAGTCCACCGACAGTTGCCCAGAACTCTGCATCTTCAGGCGTGTAATCAGCGATCGCTCCAGATGCGAGCAACAATTTGATCCGACGCACACATGCAGAGAATGTTCCCGTTCTGTGGTGTGACTTGCCGTGAATATCTGCTGCGATGGCGCCACCCATGGTTACAAAACCAGTTCCAGGAACAACGGGGGGAAATAAAGAATGCATGAGTGCAGCCCGCTCAAGTTGAGTGATAGTGACTCCAGCGCCTACAACCGCCACGCCCGTTGATGCATCGATTGAAATTGTATTGAGGGCTGAAAGGTCGATGAGGGTTCCACCCGAGTTGAGTGCTGAATCTCCGTAACTTCTATGTAAACCAATCGGCAAGAAACCGCGACCACGCCCTGCTTTCGTGAGCAATCCCTGCAACTCATCTATGGATGAGAGAGCGACGCGCTCACTTCTAGATTGGAAGTTCTTACCCCAACCTGAGAACTCTGAGGAACTAGTTGTTGACATAGACCGAGAGGACTAATAGCAAAGCGGTGACTGCGCCGGAACCAAGGAAATACCAATCTCCATACATAACTTCTTCCGGAGATTCACCGCTATCTTTTTCAACCGCCAATATATATCGCAGTAAGGCGAAGGTCACCGTGATGACGGAAATCTCTGCATAGGAATTATTACCAGAGAGAGAAAATGCCCAGAGACTATAGGCGGTGAGAGTTATGCCAATCGCAACAGTCAAAACTAATTGCAGGAACTCTTGTGTGTACTCCTCAACGACGGGACGAACGGTAATCGCCGCTTGATTGCGCTTTTCAGCTATCCGCTTCGCTGTCACGATCACAAGTGGGCCAAATGTGGCAACTACTAGGAACCAACTCGAGCTAGGAGTATGGGTTGCCGTGGCTCCCCCAATGGCGCGAAGAGCAAAGCCGAAGGAGACAATCAAGAGTTCGACAATTGGCTCATGCTTAAGTCCGTAGGAATAGAGCAATGTGAGAAGAACGTAAATTCCGAGTGTCAATTTAAATTGATTGGGCAGCAGGAGCGCGAAGGTAAGAGAGGCGATGGCGCAAGCCAATGCAATGACTAATGCAGATGTCTTATCAATTGCTCCAGAAGCGATTGGTCGATGTGACTTCTTAGGATTGGTTCGATCGCGCTCAATGTCACGCAGATCATTTATGACATAGTTGAAACTCGCTGCAAATGAGAATG
>CAIZHC010000078.1 GCA_903932705.1 uncultured Actinomycetes bacterium
ATATTCACTTTGGTGAATCATGGGATGGCGTCTTTGACGAACTCATCAAGAAGCAAACACTGATGACTGACCCAAGCTTGCTTGTGACGGTACCAACTTATGATGATCCGACCCTGGCACCGCAGGTCGCTCCTCGTATTACATCCTCTTTCCAACTCCAAACCTTGATGCAGATATTGATTGGAAGCGTGAGGCGCCGCGTTATCGCGATGAGATGCTACGCGTTATGGAGGCTCGTGGTTATGAAGGTTTTGCAGATTCCATTGAGGTAGAAGAGATGACAACTCCTTTGGATTGGGAAGCTCGTGGCATGGAACGCGGCGCTCCATTTGCCAGTGCGCATACCTTCTTCCAAACCGGGCCCTTCAGACCTCGCAACTTAGCTGAGGGATTTGAAAACATAGTCTTTGCAGGTTCTGGTACTCAACCTGGAGTTGGTGTTCCAATGGTGCTTATCTCGGGTCGTTTGGCCGCTGAGAGAATCGTAGGAGCAGTTAAGTAAAGTGGATGAGTTAACCGCTGCCGGGATCACCGATCCCGATCTTCGCGCCTCATATCTTGAGTGCAAGCGGCTTAACTCTCTACATGGCAAGACTTACTACCTTGCCACTCTCCTTCTGCCCAAGGCAAAGCGCCCTCATGTCCATGCTCTTTACGGCTTCGCCCGTTATGCCGATGAGATTGTTGATGATCTCGCCTCTACTCTCACAATCCAGGAGAAGGCCAAGGTACTTAAGGTCTGGGGCGAAAAGGTCCTAGAAGATATTCGTGCAGGACGAAGTGATGACCATGTAGGTCGAGCGCTCGTCGACACAGTTCAGCGATTTAATATTCCGATCGAACACTTTGAAGCATTTCTACATTCCATGACCATGGACTTATCCGTAACTGAATATCAAAGTTATGACGACCTCATGGAATATGTGTATGGAAGCGCTGCAGTCATCGGCTTGCAGATGGTTCCAATCCTTGGCGCATCTGATCCAAAGGCATACGAGGCGGCGCAAAAACTCGGTATCGCTTTTCAGCTCGCAAACTTTATCCGTGATGTGGGCGAAGATTTAGATCGTGGCCGCATCTATCTCCCCCTCGATGATCTTTACGCTGCGGGGGTAAGTAAAGAGATGCTCGCTGCCAAGAGGTTAACTCCAGAGATTAAGGAAGCACTAATCTTTCAAATTGAAAGAGTACGCACTTTGCAACGCGATGCTGCAGCTGGAATCGCACTGCTCGATCCAGTAAGTCAGCCATGCATCAACGCTGCATCTGAGCTTTACTGCGGAATCGTTGATGAGGTCGAGAAGATTAACTACGAGATATTTACTCATCGTGCCAAGACCTCAACTTGGCGCCGCCTAAAAGTGGCCCTGCCTGCTTACATCTCGGCAGTTCGTGCCAGAGCTTAAATCTGACGCTACAGTTACACCAACGGGAGCCGCTTTGCGTGGCTGAGAGGACCTGATCGCCAGGTCGACCGTATGACCAGTTCGGTAATGCGAACTGTGGAGGAGGTTCATTCATGCACTCAATAAATCATGCGCTTATGAGCGTTATGTTCACCGCTTGGGATTATCAATTAACATATTTGGAGGCGGCAGCCTTCGTCACATCTGTCATAGGCGTCGCGTATGGAATTTTCGGACCACGCGTCACTTGGCCGTGGTGGAATGTTTCGAGTCTGCTCTACGCCGGTCTCTTCTTTGAACAAAAGTATTATGCGAGTGCGCTACTTCAATTTGTCTTTGTAGCCGGTGGAATTTGGGGTTGGTTTGGTTGGGGTCCTAAAGGCGCGAAACCTGCAAAACTCTCACTACGCACCAATCTCTATTGGATTGCTGGATATGCAGTTGCATGGTTTGCAATTTATCCGCTGCTCGTACATATCGGGGCGGCTGCTTCACTCACCGACGCCTTTGGATTTGTCGGAAGCTGCATCGCACAAGTGCTTATGTGCGTAGAACGTTATGAGGCGTGGCCACTCTGGTTAGTTGTTGATGGCGTTTACACCTATCAGTTCTGGCATGGAAAGGCTTACCTCACAGCCATTCTTTATTTCATCTTCGTACTCCTGGCGATTGGTGGATGGCGCCGTTGGCTTCGAGAAGCCAATAAACCTCTTGAGGTCGCGAAGTAACTTTCACTCATGATTATTACTATCGATGGAGTTGCGGGCGCTGGCAAAACAACGCTCGCTGCGTATATGGCCGATGAATATAAAGATCGCGCCAGTGTTTCCGTCGTCCACATGGATGATCTCTACAACGGATGGAGCGATCCGCTCGGAAATGCGCTATCCAGGAAGTTAGAGGCAATCGCTAGCGCCCATCGCGAAGGTCGCGCTCTAGAACTTTCTAAATATGATTGGCTGCACGATTGCCCTGGCGAACCACTGACAATCCCTAGAAGCGAACTGCTTATACTCGAAGGAGTTGGGTCAGGGCAGAGTTCTATCCGAGAGTTTGTCGAAACTAAGATTTGGATTGACTTAGAGCCAATTGTGGGATTGCGTCGAGTGCTCGCTCGGGATGGTTTTGAGATTGAGGAGCAGATGCTCGGATTTCTTGAGGCACAGAGAATTCACTTTGTGGAAGAAGGCACGCGCGAAGCCGCTGATTTCCACCTGAATGGACTGAATTAACCTCTAAGATTTAAGCGTGTCAGATCTAACCGGCGAAATTATCGACAATCGCTATGAGCTAATTTCACTCATAGCTGCCGGAGGCATGGCTTCCATCTATAAGGCCAACGATAGGCGGCTAGATCGCTTTGTCGCGGTCAAGATCATGCACCCGCACTTAGCCAATGACGAAGAATTTGTTAACCGCTTTATCCGCGAAGCGAAGGCAATTGCCGCGCTCTCCCATCCCAATATTGTCTCCATCCAAGATCAGGGTTGGAATGAGGGGGGTGCTCCTGCTGTATTTATTGTCATGGAGTACATCGATGGTTTTACCCTGCGCGATCTACTTCTTGAAAAAGGTCGCCTTACCCCCAAAGAACTCCTGCATTATGTGGTTCCCGTTGTTAGCGCCTTAGCGCAGGCGCATACGCTTGGAATCAACCATCGCGATCTAAAACCTGAAAATATTCTCATCTCTAAAGATGGTCGCGTAAAGATTGCAGATTTTGGTTTAGCCCGTGGCGGACTTCTTGGAAGCACGATGACAGTGGATTCCAGCGTTGTGCTCGGAAGTGTCTCCTACCTCTCCCCTGAGCAAGTTGAGCGCGGTATTTCAGATGCTCGCAGCGATATCTACTCCTTTGGCGTTATGTGCTTTGAACTCCTCACTGGCCAGAAACCTTATGATGGGGATACTCCAATTCAAATCGCATTTAAACATGTGAATGAACGGATTCCTGCGCCTTCCACTCTTGCGGACGGAATCCCACAAGCACTCGATGCAGTTATCAACAAGGCGACATCTCCTAATCCTGATCAACGTCAACGCAATGGCTCAGAGTTGCTCGAGGAACTCCAGGTAGTTCAAATAAGTATGGATCCGAAGAGATCTCAATTAAGTTTAGATTTGGATCTCCCACTTGAAAATCCAACTCCTAAGCGGAAGAGCACTAGACCTGAGGTGCGAGTTGGAAATACCTTGGTTACTCGAATAAAGAGTTTCACAGAACCAACTTCACTTCGCAACAAAGAGTCTGAACCAAAATTTGTACCAGAAGGAAGACTTGAGGCACCCGCCATGAGCCATAGTGGAGCTGTTAGACGCAAGACTTCAAAGCGAGTTCAACGCAATCGTTACATCGCTTCGCTCATCTTGTTATTTTTAGTTGCCGCCGGTCTTTATCAACTCGCATGGCCAATTAATGGCGTCTCGATTCCCTCGGTGGTGGGGATGAATTTGGCTGATGCCACAAGCACTCTCTCCAATATCGGGATGAAGACTGTTGTCTCGGTTAAGCAGTATGACTCCGAAGTTCCCTCTGGTGAAGTCATCTCTTCCTCTCCAGGAGGTGGTGCTCACCTGAAGCAAGGCGCAACTGTTTCCCTCGTCCTGTCTAAAGGCGCGCAACCAATAGTGACTCCTACTCCGACTCCAACCCCTACGCCTTCCACCTCTGATAGCGCTGCCCCGATAGCTATTAACTCGTATGTTGGGCTTACCAGCGATCAAGCGCAGAACGAACTCAGCGCGGCAGGGCTCACGGTTAATCAAAGCTTTGATTACAGCGACACCGTACCGGCGGGAAGTGTTATCTCCCAGAGCCCAGATGGAACCTCTCCAGTACTTCCAGGCACCACCGTAAATCTGATCGTCTCTGAAGGTTCAGCGAGCGTTTATATCCCTAACGTCTACTCGCTCACTCGAACGGCTGCAACTACCGAGTTAGAGAATCTGCAACTCAAGGTTGTCGTTCGTAAGATCGGCGTCGGAAAACACGTCACAAACGTCACCCCTAAAGTCGGCAGTAAGGTCAAGCGCGGATCTACCGTGTACATAACCCTCGGGTAGGCTCGCTCTATGAGTCTTCAAGCAAACCTCCCTCGCATTGGCGCGCATACTCCTACATCTGGAGGTATGGCTAAGCGTTCCATCGAATATGCGCTCACCACTGAGGCTGAAGCGATCCAAGTATTTGCATCAAATCCTCGTGGGTGGGCAATGCCAGAAGCGAACCTCGCCGCTGATACCGCATTTCGCGATCGCGCTGGCGAACTTGATATTCACACCTACGTGCATGCCCCGTTCCTCATCAACCTTGGCTCACCGA
>CAIZHC010000079.1 GCA_903932705.1 uncultured Actinomycetes bacterium
ATCAATAATCACAATCACTCCAGCGGGCTTCAAAATTTCCACCATAGCATCGGCGATCTGAGTAGTTAAACGCTCTTGAACTTGGGGCCGTCTTGCATAGAGATCAATGAGGCGGGCTAATTTTGAAATGCCTGTAATGCGTCCAGACTCTCCCGGTATGTAACCAATATGGGCAACTCCGTGAAACGGGGTGAGGTGATGTTCGCAGTGCGAGAAGACTTCAATATCTCGAACAATCACTAACTCTTTATGGCCAATATCGAAAGTGGTAGTCAAGATCTCTTCAGGGCTCTGCCAGAGCCCTTCAAAATTCTCGCGGTAGGCACGGGCGACTCGAGCTGGCGTATCTCTCAAACCATCGCGAGTGGGATCTTCACCAATTGCAAGGAGAAGTTCTGTTACCGCCCGTTCGGCGCGCGCTTGATCAAATTCAGATCTTGCATTTCCATCGTGCGGGCCCATTGAAACTGAACTGATTTCATCGCTCATAATTGTGGGGCTACTCCTGCTCGGCGGGAGGCGCTACAGCTTTCTTGCGAGGTTTGCGTGCTGGCTTCGCCACCTCTGCCTCCGGATCAACTTGTGGCTTTGCAGCGACAAGCCCCACAGGTGGAATGGTGGAAGGAGTGCGGTTTGGCGATCCCGTCCAAGCAGGGCGAGGCTCAACCATTGTCACCTTAGAGAAGATCCGCTCAATATCTTCTTTAAGAAGGGTTTCGCGCTCCAATAATTCAACAACAAGAGCATCCAATATCTCGCGGTTCTGCACCAGAATATTGAAAGCCTCTTGGTGTGCGTTTTCAATCAGAGAGTGAATTTCTTCATCAATCACTCCAGCAATCTCTTCCGAGTAATCTCGTTGGTGTCCATAATCGCGACCAAGGAATGGATCGCTATCTCCAGTACCTAACTTGATGGCACCAATTCGTTCTGTCATTCCATATTGCGTAACCATGGCACGGGCAAGATTTGTCGCCTTCTCAATATCATTCGAAGCGCCGGTAGTTGGATCATGGAAAATCAACTCTTCCGCGGCGCGACCGCCGAGTGAATATGAGAGTTGATCAAGCATCTGATTACGAGTAGTCGCATATCGATCTTCATCTGGCAACACCATGGTGTACCCGAGAGCACGTCCACGCGGCATGATTGTTATCTTATGAACGGGATCGGTGTTAGGGAGTGCATGGGCAACGAGCGCATGTCCGCCTTCGTGATACGCAGTAATACGACGCTCTTCTTCAGTCATCAATCGACTGGTGCGTTGTGGGCCAGCCATCACGCGATCAATTGATTCATCAAGAGCCATTGTTGTGATTACTTTGGCATTTTCGCGAGCTGTTAATAGCGCAGCCTCATTCAATACATTTGCGAGATCAGCTCCAGTAAATCCGGGTGTGCGCTTTGCGATGGCCATGAGATCAACGCTCTTAGCAATTGGTTTGCCCTTTGCGTGAACTTCCAAAATGGCTTTTCTTCCCAAGAGGTCAGGGCGGTCAACTGGTATCTGGCGATCAAAACGACCCGGGCGCAAAATTGCTGGATCCAAAACATCTGGACGATTTGTTGCTGCAATCAAGATAACTTGGGTATTCGCTTCAAAACCATCCATCTCAACTAGGAGTTGATTAAGGGTCTGTTCGCGCTCATCATTTCCGCCACCAAGACCGGCG
>CAIZHC010000080.1 GCA_903932705.1 uncultured Actinomycetes bacterium
CGTAACAAATGATCCTGGTGTTGGAAAGCCTTCAGTTACCTTCCCTGCAGATGTTCAACCAACAACCACGCTTCGTACCACCTTGTCCACCGTTGGACTAGATCCAGCTACCAAGGCTGTTATGACTCTCTCAAAGCCAAGTGGAGAAATTCTCACTAAGGTGAATGTCAAAACTTCTCAGGTTGCTGTTGATGGCACCTATCAAATCGTCTGGTCAACTGTGGTTGGTAACCGCGTTAACTGCACCGGTGTTTGCTGGTCTTTCAACGCAATTCCACTCGGTACAGCTACCGTAGTAAATGGTTCCTCTTCAACTGATGTCACCATTCCAGATAACCTAGGTGGATTCCACGTAATCCAGATGGTTAAGGGAAGTGTCATCGAAGCGCAATCTCCATTCTATGTGAAAGAGAGCATCATGCCTTTCTATGACAAGAGTGGAAAAGTAACAGGAATGGGTGTTGCAGCTTTTGATCCTTCAACATCACCAGATTCAGTCGCCCGCGGACAAGCTGGAGATCCAACAACAACATTCAAGAATGGTGATTACTTCACCATCAGCATTAAGGGTGTTGGATGGACTCAGCTAGATAACACACTCGCTGTAACTTACGACAACAACTACATTGGTTATGGATGTGGCTTTAACTCCAATGGATACATGGTTATCAAACTCGTTGCTACTGGTGCTCCTGGTACGCACATCATTGATCTCCACCCATTGCTCTACACAAACCAACCATCATTTGCTAACACACCTTATGGAATGCTCCCAGTCTTATCTTCAGACCGTGACTTCCCAGGCTTAGCACTTGGATACCAAGTTCCTTCATTCCACTTCGCAATTAAGGTCACTCGGTAAAAGTAGTTAAACGTACTAGCCCCGCTCCTCAAATGAGGCGTGGGGCTAGTTTCATTTCTCGCCCTTAATAAATGCAGGAAGCCACCAATTCCATTTACCCAGTAAGACCATGGCGCTTGGAAGCAGAAGACCGCGAACTATGGTCGCATCCACGAGAACTCCGAAACCCAACCCAATTCCAATTTCTTGGAGTCCAGCGAAGTGCCCAAAAGCCAGGCCAGATACTGCTCCAATAAAGATAAGCGCAGCACTGGTCACGACGATGCCTGTCTGGGCCACTCCCTCTTTAATCGCATCATCGTTGCTTGCGCCATTCAACTTTGCCTCTTTGATTCGAGAAATAATAAATACTTCATAATCCATGGAGACACCAAAGAGCAAGACAAAGAGGAATATCAGTGCCCACGCTTCTATTTGATTGAGATGATAAATGCCCAACCAACTCGATACCCTCTGATTACCAAAAGCAAAAACCACAATTCCGTATGAGACTGCAAGCGAGATGAGATCTAGCAGAATTGCTTTGAGCGGTAGAACGACGGAGCGCAAAATTCTTGTTAAGAATAGGAAAGTGGCGAGCAGTGCAAGTGCGATGATCCATGGGAATGAGTGGCTAATCGTCTTGAGCAGATCTGAGCCTTGGGCAGCAGCCCCACCTAGATAGAAATGGGATTGAGCGCTAAAGCCGTACTTCTCAAGTGAGATCTTTCGAAGCTCTGAGACTAATTTTTGCGCCTGAGGTTCACCGAAACTATGGCGGGCAAAGATAAATATCCGTAAGTAACGACCGGTTGCCTCTATATAAGGCTCTTTAGCCCCGCTGGCTACGACGAGGGCCTCAGGATTCTTCGAAAGTTCTGTCGTAAGAGCCTTTCGGGCGGCGATAACCAAGGGGGATTGCGACAAACCCACAGATCCCAGATCAATAATCATCTGATTTGGAGTGACAACCCCAGAGCCAACTTTCGAGGAGACCATGCTGATAGCCCTCTGGGACTCTAGGTTGGCAGGTACAGCGGTCAGCGAACTAGGGGTGATGTGAAGTGAGAAGAGTGAAGCGGAGAGCGCTGTAACCAAGAGAAGCCCTGTGATTAAAACTTTGAGTGGTCTTCTGATGATGAATTCCGCCGCCCTTGCAAAAGGTGCAACTGCTTCTAAGGAGCTTCTACCGCCACTTGGTAGCAGTAAAAGGATGATTGGCTGCAAGGTAATTGCCGTCAAGATTGAGACGAGAGGTACGAGCGCTGATGTGATTCCAAGGGAGCGAATAAAGGGAATTGGAACCAAGATCAGGGTCGCAAGACCTATGGCAACAGTGACTCCTGAAACCATCACCGTTTTGCCGGCGCTTTGCATAGTTCGTAGCACTGCGTCTTCTGGATTAGAAGGAGATTGTCGAAGTTCTCGGCGGAAGCGAAAAACCATTAGTAGTGAGTAGTCGATAGCTAATCCCAAACCAATCAACTCCACAATATTTGGAATGTAGAGAACAACTAAGAAACGTTGCGCAATTAAGAAGACGAGAGAGGCTGTCGCCGAAATTGAAGAGATTGCAAAGATGAGAGGCGTAAAAACTTGGAAGCTAAATCCGAGTACGAGCAATAAAATTGCCAGAGCGAAGAGGATTCCTATCAACTCACCTCTATGTAAATCTCTATTTAGGACCGGAGTCACATCGCTCTTGATGGCGGGAGGTCCTGTGACAAGAACCCCAGGCAATCCCGAAGTCTTTAGTATTTTTCTAAATGGCTCAGTAAATTCCGAGGCTTGGGAGAGCGAGAGCGCGGTATTTATATTTACAAAGAGAGTTCCACCCAGCGCCTTTTGCTCGCCAATTTGAGAGGTGGGAATGACGCGAGCGGCATCAGCAATCTTTGCTTTGAAACCTGAAATTTGAATATTGGTAGCGTTTTTGAATTGATAGATAACGGTAAAAGTGCCCTCCACATTCTCATGAAAGTGTGTGATCAGTATTTGATCTGCTTCTTGTGATGAGCTATGCGGGACGTTAAGAGAAGTTGTCAGATGAGAGTCTAATTTTGTACTAGAAAAAATTCCAAGAATAATTAGAAGTAACCACGCAAGAAGAATTGATTTTCGGTATTTCAATACCGTCAAAGTCCATTTTTCTAGCACCGGGTAAGTGTATGGCAGGGTCTTGCGCGATAGGATTTCCAAATGTCACGTACAAAACTCGAATCATTTCCCAGAGCCCAATTAACCTTTGGTCCATCTCCCCTTCATCGACTTGATCGATTAACAGAACATCTAGGTGGCAAGGTTGAGATTTGGGCGAAGCGTGAAGACGTTAATTCTGGATTGGCCTACGGCGGCAATAAAACCCGCAAGCTGGAGTATTTAGCTGCAGAGGCTTTGGCTCAAGGATGTGACACCTTGGTATCAATAGGTGGAGTGCAATCAAATCACACGCGACAAGTAGCCGCTGTTGCAGCAAAGCTAGGACTTAAGTGCGTGCTAGTGCAAGAGCATTGGGTTGATTGGGATGAAGTGAATTACGAGAAGACCGGAAATATTTTATTGAGTCGAATCATGGGAGCAGAAGTTCGCCTCGATGCTGCGGGTTTCGACATTGGCTTTCGTAAATCATGGGAAGAGGCGATCTCAGATGTGATTGCTCGCGGAGGAAAGCCGTACCCAATTCCCGCAGGCGCCTCTGACCACCCCCTTGGAGGACATGGCTTTGCAGGTTGGGCATTTGAAGTCGAAGATCAAGAGAAATTGCTTGGCTTCACCTTTGATAACGTCGTTGTCTGTTCAGTTACAGGATCTACTCAGGCAGGAATGATTGCCGGATTTGCTCACAGTAATCGAGCGCAAGATGTGCTTGGAATTGATGCATCCGCAACAGTAGAGAAGACCTGGGATCAGATAAAGCGCATTGCAACAAGGACCGCTGCAGCTATTGATCTTGGACGTGAGCTCAATGATTCAGAGATTGTGCTTCTCGATGGTTGGCACGACGGAATTTACGGAGTGGCCAGCGAGCACACAATTGAAGGAATTGAATTGGTTGCCCGGCTGGAAGGAATGATTACCGATCCGGTTTATGAGGGAAAATCAATCACCGCACTTATTGATTTGGTTAAAGAGGGGCGCTTTAAAGATGGAAGCAGAGTTCTCTATGCCCACCTAGGCGGACAGCCAGCAATCAATGGATATTCAACTGCGTTCAAAGGGTAAAACCAGAGCCTAATTAAACGAGTTGAGCACCCATCTTGCGAGCCATGGCTAAAAGTTCGCGATCATTCATGCGCTCTGCATCAACATTCTTAAGTGCATGTACACGAGGGGTTGGCAAAGCATCTTCGCGGTGAAGTAGGCGCGTAAATTCATTTACGAGTCCGCCTCGGCGACTTCCTCTTCCAACGATAAATACTTGGTCAACGCCTTCGAGTCTGGCGGTGATGCGATCTGTGTAACGAGAATCTAAGCGGGTGGTAAAACGACCAAATAGGCCACGAGTGATGGTGCTTGCGCTGAACTCACGCTGCATGAAACTCTTAGGAATCGAGTTGCGCTCATAAACAGTTTGAGCGACGACATTCTTATTTGAGATATCGCTCCAGA
>CAIZHC010000081.1 GCA_903932705.1 uncultured Actinomycetes bacterium
GAGACCAGGTGCGGACCAAGGTCGAGAAGATTTCCTCCTCCATCACTCGCGCTATTTGCTTCGCGCCAGCTATTGGGATTTGAGTTGGGGCGGAATCTCTCAAAACGAGAATCCAATCGAAATACATTCCCAAGCACGCCTTCGCTAAGCGCTTTCTTGATGGTTAGGGTGTCGCTATCGAATAGGCGATTGAAGTAGGTAGTTACAACTACGCCAGCTTCATTGGCAACATCGATGATGGATTGCGTCTCTTTCAGATCGCGGCCCATTGGCTTATCAACCACAACGGGGACTCCGGCGCGCAATCCGGCAATCGCTTCGCTGGCGTGAGCAGTGTTCGCTGTGGCTACGACGAGTAAATCCAATCCAAGTGCGAGAAGTTCTTCGACGGTTGAAACCACAGTGGCATCTGGGAAATCAGCCAGGGCATAAGCCTTGCGCTCCTCATTTTTGGTCAGAATTCCAGCAATCTCATACCCGGCTCCCTTAAGGAGCGGAGCGTGAAAATAGCGTCCTGCGAGCCCATAACCAGTGATTCCTACCCGAAGTGTCATGCCCGTAAACCTACATTAGGCTAGGGGTTATGAGCACTGTCATCGCACCTTTGGTCGATCAGACTGTTGTGCTCCACCCAGGGATTGTTGATTACCAAGTGGCATGGCAGATGCAACGCGATACCTTGGAAGGCATCGTCGCCGGCACCACCCCAAATACTTTGATTCTTTTGCAACACCCCTCCGTTTACACGGCGGGCCGAATGACTAAGTTGGATGAACGCCCTGTAGATGGAACTCCCGTGATTGATGTTGACCGCGGCGGAAAGATTACCTGGCACGGTCTGGGTCAAATTGTTGGCTACCCAATTGTGAAATTAAAAAACCGCAACGATGTTGTCGGATTTGTCCGCGAAGTTGAGACAGCCCTTATCGATGTCTGCCTGCAATTTGGAATTCCGGCTGAACGTTACTGCGAACGATCTGGTGTTTGGATTCGTGACGAGAAGGGCGATCGCAAGATTGCCGCCATCGGCATGCGCGTAGCCAAGGGAGTGACCATGCATGGCTTCGCTCTCAACGTTAATCCTGATTTATCCGCTTACTCCAAGATTGTTCCTTGCGGCATTTCAGATGCCGATGTCACCTCCATGCAAGAAGAGCTTGGTCGCGACATTTCGATTGATGAAGTACTCCCCCTCGTAGAATCAAAGATTCTGGCCGCACTTACAAAGGTGATTTCATGACGCTAGCCCCCGAAGGCCGCAAGCTCCTCCGCATCGAAGCTCGTAACGCTGCCGTTCCAATCGAGCGTAAACCTGAGTGGATTAAGACTCGCGCGAAGATGGGTCCTGAGTACACACAATTGCGTTCTCTCGTCGTTCGCGAGGGATTGCACACTGTCTGCCAAGAGGCTGCCTGCCCAAATATTTTTGAGTGCTGGGAAGATCGCGAAGCGACCTTCTTGATTGGAGGCGAGCGTTGTACTCGTCGCTGCGACTTTTGTAATATCGATACCGGAAAGCCAGAGCCACTTGATCGCGACGAACCCCGTCGTGTTGCAGAGTCAGTTCGCTCCATGGATCTTCGTTACGCAACCATTACTGGTGTAACGCGCGATGATCTTCCAGATGAAGGTGCTTGGCTCTATGCCGAAACCATCCGCGCAGTCCACGAATTAAATCCTGGGACCGGTGTTGAAATGTTGGCTCCTGATTTCAGCGGCAAGCCACATCTTCTCAACGAAGTATTTGAGACTCGCCCTGAGGTCTTCGCACACAATCTTGAAACAGTTCCCCGCATCTTCAAAGA
>CAIZHC010000082.1 GCA_903932705.1 uncultured Actinomycetes bacterium
GCCAGCCTCTAGTGCTGGTACACGCTCAAGACCATCGGTGATCAAAAGCTCGGAGATTTTTACTCTCTCACTTGTGCCATCGGTCTTCATCCACATGACGTTCTCACCCTTTTTGATGACGCCTTCGCGAATACGACAGAGCGCAAGACGACCAAGGTAAGGAGATGAGTCAAGGTTTGTTACGTGAGCTTGCAGCGGCGCATCTTCATGATAAACCGGAGCTGGGATTGTCTTGAAGATGACTTCGAAGAGTGAATCCAAGTTTGGTTGATCTGGCATCACGCCATTCTCAGGGCGATTAAGCGAAGAGCGGCCAGCCTTTGCAGATGCGTAGACGATTGGGAATTCAATCTGTTCCTCGTTGGCATCAAGATCCAAGAAGAGACCGTAAGCCTCATCGACAACTTCTGGAATACGTGAATCGGGACGATCCACCTTATTAATCAAGAGGATTACTGGAAGATTCTTTTCAAGTGCTTTACGCAATACGAAACGAGTCTGAGGAAGTGGACCTTCTGAAGCGTCAACAAGCAAGATAACGCCGTCAACCATTTCTAGTCCGCGCTCTACCTCGCCACCGAAGTCGGCGTGGCCTGGAGTATCAATGATGTTTACAGTTTGAGATCCGCGACGAATCGAGGTGTTCTTCGCAAGAATGGTGATTCCCTTTTCACGTTCTAGATCCATGGAATCCATTACGCGATCGCGGTTTTCGCCCTCTTTTTGATGCTCAGCAAATGCACCAGACTGGGTCAACATCGCATCGACCAAAGTGGTCTTGCCATGGTCAACGTGGGCGATGATTGCAACGTTACGCAGATCATCACGCTTCTTGAGTTCACCAGTGATGAACGGACTCTTCTCGTACTTGATCTTGTTTGTCATTCGTTTAACCTAATTCCGCTGGATTGTGGACTTCGCGCGGGCGCGCAGAGATGAAGGTCTTCAATGCCATGGAATTTGCCCTATCTGAATTAATTAAAAAGTCTCGTAAGGGTAGCACTAAAGGAGTTTTTCCCTCAATTTCACCCTAATTTACGCCTACTTCATCACCTTCAAGGCGTTGCGTGCACATCACAACTTCAGGCGATAGGAGCCAATGGTGAGTTGTTCATGTTTCGAATTATTGTGAATCCAAGAGTGATAAGAATTAATCCAATGATGTAAGTAATCAGGACCCTCTTATTTGAATAACGGCTCTGTAAAAACATACCGACCGCAACGAATAGTGGCACCGCAAAGAGCAAAGCATTGTCGTGAAATGCGATCTTGAAATCACCGGACATAACAGCTCGCATCGCACGAGTTGCCCCACATGCTGGACAGTAGATTCCAAAGAGTGCATGAATTGGGCAACCGGGTAAATATCTCTTTGGAGCTAGAAGAAGGTAAGTTGCAACACTCACATAAACGCCAGCAATCTGCCTTTGTTTATGTGATCTCTGCAAAGTTTTTAGCATGAATTTAAGCCAGTGGGTTGCCTTCAGAGTCAGTCACTTTTCTCATCGCGATCAAAATGAAGTCGATAAGTGACCAGATTCCGCAGCCACCGAAAGTTAATAGCTTGGCAATACCTAAACCGGTCTGACCCAAGTAGAAGCGATCAACACCGAGATATCCTAGAAAGAATGAAAGTAAGAGAGCCGTCGAATAGGACTTACTAGAGAAAACTCCGGGAATTTGTTTCGCCTGATAAGTCACTTGGTTGGAGTTATCGACAATAAACGAATCGGGGCGAATAACTCCACTCCGTGCCCACATTTTCAGCGTAGCGGTATCGGTTACTTGATCCATGGAACCTGGCACTCGAACAGTCCATGTGGGGCCGGTATTTGCAGAAGAGTTTGGAGACGCAAAATGTCCAGTAGAAACTGATTCCAACAAGTTCGATGGATGTTCGAAACTTTGAGTGCTGGATCTTGAAAATCCTTTGAAAAGTGCCACGACACCAAGAATCAGGGCGGTGTCCAGACAAATTCCTCGCACGAACAAGAGAACGCGTAGAAGCAAGAAAGATTGATCGGAATAAAGGTCATAATAGCGAGTTGATGCCACAAACCCAAGGTTGATGGTGGCAAGAAACTCATTTAATACATGGTCTGTCGATCGTTGGAAAATCAATAAAAATTGTAGTACGAAATTCCAGAAAAACGGAATTAAAAAAATAATTCCAAAAAATTTGCGTGCAAAACTTTGGCGATACAACAACAAAGTAATCCCGGCCGCCAAAGCAGCAAAGAGGTAATTCAAAAGTACCGCAAATGGAAATTTATAAAATCCGAGTCTTGGAAGCACCTGTACAAACATCCCTATATTTTTTCCTTCAAGGATTTTATCTAGAACAGGAATAACAATTTCAGCTGCAAAAATAAGTAGCACCGAGAAGAAATAGAGCTTTCGAGCGGCACTTTGTTTAGCAGAAATAGAAAATTGAGTAGACAATTCAGATGCTTCCCTTCTAATGCGTCGGTTAAGCCAGTGGGTTGCCTTCAGAGTCAGTTACTTTTCGCATTGCGATCAAGATGAAGTCAATAAGTGACCAGATTCCACAACCTCCGAAAGTCAATAGTTTGGCAATGCCTAAACCGGTCTGACCCAAGTAGAAACGATCAACACCTAGATATCCTAGAAAGAATGAAAGCAATAACGCTGTGACATAAGACTTTGATGAGTAAACAGTTGGGATCTGGCTTGCCTGATATGACATTCCAGAAGAAATCTCGATGATCAGAGTTTCTGGGCGAATAACTCCACTGCGTGCCCACATTCTCAATGTTGCAGTATCTACTGCGTTATCTGGCTGTCCTGGCATCTTGACTACCCATTGGGCATTAAGACCTTCTGTTGATGACATTGGTACTCCGATCGGTTGTGGTGGATATTGGAATGGTGTTTGAGCATACGGACTAGAGGTGACAACTGGTGACTTACTCGGAAAGAAAGCAATAACTAGCACTAGCGGTATCGAAACCGTGATGAGTAAGACGATGACACTTGAGATCGTTGAATGGATTCCGTAAGAGAAAAAACCGTGGAGAACATCAGAAGAAATTGGAAGCCCGGTCGAATAGGAGAGCTTCAGGATGAATGATCCGGTGCCCTGGGCAATTGAGTAAATGTCCCAACCAATGTTGGCAATCACATAAACAATTGCGGCAACTGTGATGAGGGCTTTTTCTGTAGCCGAATTTAGAGCGCTAATGACACCGGCAATTGCAGCAAGGATCGTTGCAATGTCAAAGAGCCAGGCAATCAGATTCCAATGCGAGTGATAAAGCACAACGGAGTCGATCGTCGCAGCGACCATGATGACAAGTGGAGCGATAAAAAAAAGACCCCGCTTGATAGGGGTGCTGGTGGAAGAACCAGGATTTAAACTCATCGACTTCAACCTCCATGGGTTGGTTGCGCTGAAAGTTGAACCACCCTCAGGAATTAGACAAATTGTTCAGGTATCGGCATCTTAAAGTCAATGGAAAACACCATCTAATAAGTGAACTGTCTGGACTGACCAGGCTTAAACGTTAAACCTAAATTCCACTACATCGCCGTCAGCCATTACGTACTCTTTGCCTTCCATGCGGACTTTGCCGCGAGCACGGGCCTCTGTCATTGAACCTGCTTCTATCAAATCATCAAATGCCACGATCTCGGCCTTGATGAAACCTTTTTGGAAATCGGTGTGAATGACACCTGCCGCAACTGGTGCGGTATCTCCCTTGTGAATTGTCCACGCACGCGCCTCTTTAGGGCCGGCGGTTAAATAAGTTTGTAGTCCTAGAGTTTCAAAACCCACGCCAGCAAGTGTTGCAAGGCCAGGCTCTTCCATTCCGATCTCTTTAAGAAATTCCATCAGATCTTCTTCATCAAGTTCTGCAAGCTCTGCTTCAGTTTTAGCATCGAGGAAGATTGCTTTGGCTGGTTCAACAAGTGCCTGCAAACTTGCACGTAACTCTTGATCGGCGAGTTCTGATGCATCAACGTTGAAGACGTAAAGGAAAGGTTTTGTTGTCATCAATTGCAACTCTGCGATTGCCGCGAGATCTACCTTGGAACCAAAGAGCAACTTGCCTTGGTTTAGAACTGCTTGCGCCTCTTTAACAACTTCAAGGGTGGCGGCTTTCTCCTTCTGAATCCGAGACTCTTTCTCAAGGCGAGGAATCGCCTTCTCAATTGTCTGCAAATCTGCGAGCGCGAGTTCGGTATTGATAACTTCGATATCAGATGCTGGGTCTAGAAACTCTGCGGTGCGCTCACCTTCGCGGGTGACGTTCTCATCTTTAAAGACGCGGATAACCTGACAGATTGCATCGGTCTCACGGATGTTGGCGAGGAACTTGTTGCCGAGCCCTGCGCCCTCTGAGGCACCTTTGACGATTCCCGCGATATCAACAAATGAGACGGCGGCAGGAAGTAACTTCTCTGAACCAAAGATCTCAGCCAGCTTGGCTAGGCGAGGGTCTGGGACGCCGACGACGCCGACATTTGGCTCGATGGTGGCGAATGGGTAGTTGGCAGCCAGGACATTGTTCTTGGTCAGGGCATTAAAAAGGGTCGACTTTCCCACATTGGGCAGTCCGACAATTCCGATTGATAGGCTCACGAGGAGGCTAGCCTACGGGGGTTTGTCGGTGGTTCCTGCCACGATACCTCCATGAGCAATAGCGCAACGGCAATAGTCGCCCTGGTAGTCGGGCTTTTCATCGGAATTGGGCTCGGAACCCTCCTGGCGCGGGCTAAAAACCGCCCAGTTGATACCTCAGCCGAGTTAGCCGCCAAGAACTCCGAACTCTTCACCACCCAAGCGCTGCTCGCTGAATATAAGAGCCAGGTTGAGGCCGGTGCCGCCAAGAATGAGGCGACCATCAAACTCAACGCCGAACTCGAGGCGATGAAGGCTCGGGTCGAAGATTTAAGCCGTATTTCTCAAGAGGCCGACCGTCGCCGTATCGGTGCTGAGGCAGAGATCAAAACACAGATCATCCAGATGTCCTCACACAATGAAAATCTCGTCAATCAGACTCGTGCGATTGCAGGTGCGCTCGCCAGTTCGCAGACTCGAGGCAAATTTGGAGAAGCTGCTCTCGAACAACTTCTTCAGGGTGCAGGTTTAATCGAGGGAGAGCATTTCACTCGTCAGCGCTCTGCCGAGAAGACTGAGTCCTCTGGTGCGATTCCAGATATCACCATCAACATGCCCGGTGGATCTGTTCTTTACATCGACTCCAAGTTTCCCTTCGAGCGTTTCTATGAAGCTTTTGAAACCGAAGAGGTTGATGCGCGCAAAGAGTTGTTAGCGCTTCACACCAAAGACTTGTTAAAACATATTGAAGCTCTCTCCAAGCGAAAGTATGCAGAGCGCGGCGCCTCCCCCGACTTTGTAATTCTCTATGCGCCAGTTGATTCCATCTTCACTGAAGCGCTTCGCTCAGATCCAGCTCTTCTCGATAAGGCTTTCGCTCTGAACGTCACTATCGCAACACCGACTTCGATGATGGCGCTGCTTCGCACAGTCGGCTATCTCTTTAGCCGAAATCGCGTAGCCACAAATGCTGCAGAGATTCAAGAGTTGGCTGCCAAGTTCCTCAAAGATGTCTCCTCTCTCCACGAGAAGATCGTCACTGTGGGTGATCGTCTAAAGAGCACACTCAAGGCATATAACGAATTGATTCCGACAGCCGAGACCACCGTTCTCTCGGCTGCTAAGAAGATGCGCCAGTTGGAAGTTTCTGGAAAGGCGCTCAAGCCCATCCCAGAGCTCTCTGAGAATGTTCGCCAATTGCACTCCAAACTCGCTCCCGGCGATGATGACTTCATAGAGGTGGACGAGGTGGAGCTAACCCTTGAACTAGAGGATAATGAGTGAGATGAGCACCGAACTTCGCACGCTTCCAAAGCCTATAAAAGGGGCGGGTTTAACTAACGCTGGCGTTGTGGTCTTGCAATTCTTAGTGATTCTTCTCTTTGAAACTGTGGAGTACTCCGTTGGCAAAGTTGGAATCATCACAGGTTTAGCGATTGTTCTAGCAATAGCTGGTGGCTTCTACCTAGGTCGGCCAGGTACCTCTTTTGCAACTGTAGTTAATCCCCCAATTGCATTTTTCATCACAACAATTATTTTGATCTCCACAATTGGCGGAGCCGGGTTACACGTTGCAAAGTTTGGCTTGGATCTCGTACAGACTTTAGGCGGCGCTGCTCCTTACCTCGTTGTAGCAACAGTTGCGGGCTGGGGATGGCACTGGTGGATAAACCGCAAAAGTTCTGTAGAAGTGAAAGATACCTTCTTTGAAGAGAGTGACGAAAGTACTGCTGAATAAGGTTACTTACCTGCAGCCTTAAGATCTTTACGAAGCTCTGGAGGAATTGCAAAGAGCAGATGCTCTTCAGAAGCGGTCACTGTCTCAACATCTGTGTAACCACGCTCAGCCAGTAACTTCAATAGATCTTTAACCAAAATCTCTGGGACAGATGCACCGCTACTTACGCCGATTGTTTCAACGCCTTCAAACCACTCCTCTTTTACTTCAGCTGCGTAATCGATGAGATAAGCCGCCTTCGCTCCATACTCAAGTGAAACTTCAACTAAGCGAACTGAGTTTGAAGAATTTATGGAACCAACAACTAAGACCAAATCTGAATTAGGTGCAATCTCTTTAATTGCGGTCTGACGATTCTGAGTGGCATAACAGATGTCATCACTGGGTGGATCAACGATCTCTGGGAACTTCTCCTTGAGAGCTCGTACTGTCTTGATTGTCTCGTCAACGCTTAGAGTGGTTTGAGATAACCAAATTAGCTTCTTACCTTCACGAAGTTTGATGTTCGAGATCTCATCTGCCGTATCAATAACGTGCACATTGTCAGGAGCTTCTCCAGCGGTACCTTCAACCTCTTCGTGGCCATGGTGGCCGATAAGCAGGATGTCGTAATCCTCGCTGGCAAAGCGCTTTACCTCGTGGTGCACCTTTGTCACTAGCGGACAGGTGGCATCAATAGTCTTTAAGTTTCGACTTGCCGCTGCCTGATGAACAGCAGGTGAAACGCCGTGAGCGGAGAAGATGACGAGAGCGCCTTCTGGAACCTCATCAGTTTCTGAGACGAAGATCGCCCCGCGAGCCTCAAGGGTGGAGACGACATGCTTATTATGGACAATCTCTTTACGCACGTAGACCGGCGCTCCATAGAGATCCAAGGCCTTCTCAACGGTAATTACCGCGCGATCAACACCTGCGCAGTACCCGCGTGGCGCAGCTAACAGCACCTTCTTCGTCATGTGCCAATCGTATCTAAA
>CAIZHC010000083.1 GCA_903932705.1 uncultured Actinomycetes bacterium
CGCCAGGTTGAGTTGTCGAGTGGGGCCAATCGCGAATAACAACTGTGCCACCGCTAATCATCGCTGCGCCCATAAAAGGTGCAGCATTGGAGAGATCTGGTTCGATAACTTGATCCGCGCCATGCATCACCGCTGGCTTCACGATCCACTGGTTATCTCCCGCGATTACCTCAACACCCTCTTCGCGAAGCATCGCGATGGTCATCTCAATATGGGGGAGTGACGGCAGGGAGCTGCCAATGTGTTTAACGGTGATGCCCTCGAGCGTTGCCGGCGCTACGAGAAGTAGGGCAGAGATAAATTGGCTAGAGAGGGTTGCATCCACTTCAACGGTTCCGCCTTTGAGCTGGCCATTAGCGTTGATGGTCATCGGAAGTGAGTAGCGCGAACCATGTTCGATGCTGACTCCAAGTGATTCCAAAGCCTTGATGACCGGACCCAGCGGACGCTCATGTGATCTGGCATCCCCATCGAAATGGATAATTCCCTTTGCCATCGCGGCAACAGGAGGGAGAAAGCGCATCACGGTTCCTGCATTGCCGACATCCACACCTGCAGGTCCAAAGAGCTGACCTGGAGTAACGGTGAGGTCGCCATTCTCGGCCATCTCAATTCCGACCCCAATTGCTTTTAGCCCGGCAATCATCAAGGCCGAGTCACGGGAGTGAAGAGGGCGGCGCAAGATAGATGGAGAGTCGCAGAGGGCAGCCAAAATCAGAGCGCGATTTGTGACTGATTTGGATCCTGGAATAGTGAGGGTCGCCGAAACTGGAGTGTTGCCCCGATAAGGCGCCGCCCACAAATTCGTCATGCGGCAAGCCTACCTGAGATACCTTTACGCTCATGTGCGGTAGATATGCCTTAAACGCCAGCCAGGATGAGCTGATGGATGCATTTGAGGTATCTACTGATTACGCGGGACCAATTCTTCCCGCTGATTGGAACATTACTCCGACGCGCGATATTTACATCGTTCGAGATGACCGCGAAGGCAAGCGCGAGTTAACAACTGTCTCGTGGGGGTTGATTGCGCCTTGGTCTGAAAATCCGCAGGATGCGCTTCGTTCACAATCTCAAGCAATCAATGCTCGAACTGAGACAGTGCATGAGAAGCCCACTTTCAGAAGTGCCTTTATTTCACGACGCTGTTTAATTCCTGCGAGTGGTTACTACGAGTGGGCAACAGAGATGGGACCGTACGCGCCGAAGCAACCTTTCTATATTCATGGAGATGGCTTGATTGCATTTGCAGGAATTTGGGATCGTTGGCGCGCACCTGATGGAACATACAAAGAGAGCGCAGCGCTCATCACTCGTCCCGCAGTTGAATTCTTGGCGACTGTCCATCATCGCATGCCAACATTTCTGCCGCGAGATCGCTGGGGCGACTGGCTCTCTCCACAGCTAAACAAGGTCGATGAGATTCGTGGACTACTCAATCTCAGCGCTCCTGCGAATGGTTTGCAGGCCCATCCAGTCTCATCACGCGTGAACTCCACAAGCAACAACGGGCCTGACCTCATCAAGGAGATTGAGCTAGGGGAGCCGCAAACTCTCTTCTAGTACGCCCGCCTGCTCTCTGCGGGAATAAACCAACCGCACAGGCGGTTCTCATCCTGTGGGAGTAGCCTTGGCGGTCATGGACACCGACAATTTAGAGGTAGCGGTCGTAGATCGCGCCACTGAAAGTGTTGCCCAAAAGAAGGCGCGATTTGAGCGCGACGCACTGCAATTTACAAACCAGCTCTATGCAGCGGCCCTTCGCTACACAAAGGATCCGCATGATGCCCAGGATTTGGTTCAAGATACCTATGCCAAGGCATTCGTCTCTTTCCACCAATTCGAGCCTGGAACCAATCTCAAGGCCTGGCTCTATCGCATCCTCTCCACAACTTTTATCAATACCTATCGCAAGGATCAACGTCGTCCGCAAATTAGCGATGGCGAGTTAGAAGATTGGCAGATCTACGACGCTGCCAGCCACACCAGCGACCAAGGTCGCTCGGCTGAAGATGTCGCGTTAGATGGCATCGTCGATTTAGATGTTCGCGCAGCGCTGGAAGCAATGCCAGAAGAGTTTCGAATGGCGGTATACCTGGCTGATGTCGAGGGCTTCTCCTATAAAGAGATAGCTGACATCGTCGGGGTTCCCGCGGGTACCGTGATGTCCAGGTTGCACCGAGGTCGTAAGTTATTGCGCACTTCTCTTGCGCAGTATGCAAAAGATCGCGGCTTCAACCGAGAGAAATCGGGGGGTAGCGATGAGTAACGAACACGAGCTTCCTTGCGATCAAATCTTGCAGACTCTGGTTCTCTACATTGATCACGAACTTCCTTCAGAGCAGGAGTACCAGATTTACCAGATTCACTTCCAAGAATGCCCACCATGCAACGAGATGATGGTCTACGAGAGTCAGGCGCTCGCCTTTATGCAAAACTTACTTCGCAACACCTGCAATGAAGAAGCTCCGGAAGACCTGCACCAGCGCATTCGCCAGCAAACTGAGGCCCTAGCCGGACAGACTCAAGTTGGTTTCTTCTCATCATCATCGACCACCATCACAAACTTCACATTTGATGGAACAACATCAATTCAATTCACCCAAGAAATTACCCACGAGATTCGCCACGACTTTACCGAGGGTCTCTAACTCCAACATTTCACGCTTAAATCCATTAAGTTTTAGGTATGCAAGCAGAAGAACTCCTTGGCTCAGTAGGGATGGCATCCCTGACTGTCCGCCCCCTCGACACTGGGGTAGCGCAAGGGATCAATGATCTTCCGGTTCTTGCCGCTAACTCTGCGCTAAACGTTATTGAATCAGCCTGTAGCGCGGCTATTGCCGAGTTTCTAGGAACTGGCGAAACATCCTTCACAATCGGTGCGGCCATTCAGATGCGCGGCGCCGTATCTATCGGTGGGGAAGTGCGCGCCTTAGTTAAGGCGACTGAGTATGGCGAAAATATCTTGACCTTTGAATGTGAAATTCACCAGGACCAAAGAACAATCGCCGTGGCACAAGTGCAACGGCGATTGGTAGATCGTGTTTCATTTATGGCACGTAGCGCAGCAGAGAATCTGCCTCGCGCAAATGCCGCTAGTTAATTAATTAAGCCTTCTTTGTAGCCCAGAAGATCTCTGCGATCTCATCGATCTTTGCAAGCAACTTATCTGCAACTGCTACATCGACTGAACCCTTTGTTCCGCCAGCGCCAGCGAGCTTTGTTGCCTCGTTGAACAGGGTGTTGAGTTGTGGGTATGCCTCGAAGTGAGGTGCCTTGAAGTAATCAGTCCAGAGAACCCAGAGGTGGTGCTTAACGAGTTCTGAACGCTCTTCCTTCACTGCAATTGCGCGAGCTTGGAAGACTGGGTCTGTGCTTGCGTTGTACTTCTCGATAGAAGCCTTGACTGACTGTGCTTCGATCTTTGCCTGTGCTGGATCGTAGATTCCGCAAGGTAGATCGCAGTGTGCGTATCCAACGAGTGTTGGCTTGAACATATGTGCTCCTTCTTGAAATAAAAGTCGGTTGGTCCTATGTGTCAGACTACTACTCCCATGGCACGCCTTCCATTTAGAAGTATCGCGGTAAGCGGTAACTCAATGAACCCCACCTTCAAAGATGGCGATTGGCTGCTCTTTAAGCAGGTCAAAGTGGGTGCAAGTAATTCGCAAGCTTTGGCGGGCAAGATTGTTGTCATTGAACGCGAGAGTTATCCCGGAATTCACTTCATTAAGCGCGTCACCAGAGCCGACCACTTAGCAATTTGGGTCGAAGGCGATAACAAAGAATCTAGTACTGACTCTAGGCAATGGGGAGCAATCACCCCAACTGAGATAGTCGGGGTAGTCCTCCTGCGTTATCGCAGAGGGTAATTCTTACTTATCCACACCCTGAAAAAAATTTCACTCAAACTCTCCATACTTCCAGAGTCGGTTTTGAACTTCTAATTTAGGGACTTTAGTGAATCGCGGAATTTCAGTTCTTTTCATCTTCGTTTTGGTTTCAATGCCAGTAGCAAGATCTTCTGCAATTCCTCAGGGTTCACCGTTAGGCCAATTTCAATCAGCCACTGGAAAGCTGAATGTAACCGCAGTAACGGAATGTCCGAACCAAGAGGTTTACTTAACAACTTCTATTTCAAGGCATGGATGGTGGATATTTCCCGATAGTAAATCAGTTTCAAAGAAAGGTTTTCAGAAAGTGATAGTCAATGTATCGCTACCTTGTAAATGGAAAAGGGGAGACCCTCCAATTCTCTACGTGGTAAAGTCATCGCATCGAGACGCTGCGGGCGCGTCTGCTCCTACAGGTAGAAGCGAAAAGTTATATTGCTAACACATTGGAGTAGAAATGAAGTTCAAAGGTTGGGACGACCCTCCCTCTAACTTTCAGTGCGAATTTAATTTTCACAGGGGGCCCAAGTGGCTCCTCTTGCTTTCTCACACCCCATACTTTGAAAGATATGCATATCCGAAAGCAATTGAACTTGGTCTTGCAGAAGCCTGGCCGCGAGAAGTTGGAATTAACCTACAACAGTCATTTGATACCAAAGGATGGATAATTCATCAATCTCCCAAGGATGATCTTGAAAGATGGATTGAAGGGTCGTTGGCTTTTCTCACTCAAAAGAAAAAGTACTCTCTGAACAGATTTCTTTTAATCCGTAGGACTTTTCACATCACAAATAATCTAGTGATCTTCTGGCATGTCTTGCCAAGATTCTCATTCACCCGCTATGGCTCCCACATAAAATTCCAGAGAGATATTCATCGTCTCAATGGCACCTACAAAGAGTATAAGCGAGCCCTCCGTGGGGAACGTTTCGACTTTAGCGAGTAAATGCTTCTGTAATCAACGCGTGCTGCTCTTCCTCATGCAAGTGGTGTGATCCAGTTGCTGGGCTAGCAGTTGCGCGACGAGATACACGGCGCAAGGTGCGACCTTCCAAAGCCTCAAGGGTATTGAGAGCTACGAATGGATATGGACCTTGGTTTGCAGGCTCATCTTGGACCCAGAGGAAGTTGGCGTTTGAATGAGCGTTTGCAACGCGCATGAAATCAGCAAGTGGGAATGGGTAGATCTGTTCGATGCGAACGATCGCTGTACCGGTCTCACCGAGCTTTGCGCGCTCTGCAACAAGATCCCAATAAATCTTTCCAGAGCAGAAGATGACGCGCGATGCGTTTGTGACA
>CAIZHC010000084.1 GCA_903932705.1 uncultured Actinomycetes bacterium
GTGAGATCGCCAACAAGTGGGTGGTGAAGAGCTGCAAAGTGGACTCGAATCTGGTGCGTTCGACCCGTCTCAAGTTCAATCTCGAGAAGTGAGACCGCGGGGAAAAGTTCTAAAGAGGTGTAGTGGGTAATGGAAGGCTTGCCATCTGCAACAACTGCAAAGCGATAATCCTCACGCGGGTGGCGATCAATCGGTGCATCAATTGTTCCAGAGGATGGATCCATATGTCCTTGCACCATCGCGTGATAAACCTTGGTGACGGTGCGCTCTCTAAATTGATCTTTGAGTGATGAGTAAGAATTTTCATCCTTAGCAATAACCATCAACCCGGTTGTTCCAACATCCAGGCGATGCACAATTCCTTGGCGCTCAGCGGCTCCACTCGTGGAGACGTTGTAGCCGGCGGCGATAACAGCGCCAATAACCGTTGGGCCTTGCCATCCTGGACTTGGATGCGCCGCAACTCCTGCCGGTTTATTGATAACGATGATGTTCTCATCGTTGTAAATAACTTCTAATCCATCAACCGGAGTAGGTGTGAGTTGAGGCGCTCCCTTTGCGAGAGGCATCAAAATCTCTAAGACATCTGCAGTTGAAACTTTATCTGATTTGGTCACTGCCTTACCGGAACGAAAAATCTCTTCGTTCTCAATAAGAGTAACAACTGTGGAACGTGAAAGTCCGAGTAGGCGGGCAAGGGCGGCATCCACCCGCTCTTGATCTAGCCCTTCAGGGATTGAAATAACCTTTAACTCGCGCCCAGCGTCATTTCCTGGCGTTTCAGGAAAGCTCATCTAAGGACCTCGGTTTCACATCGTTTAATAGCAAGAGCGCAATAGTTATTGCAGAGATAACAATAGAGGTATCGGCGAGATTAAATACCGGCCAATGTGGCAGGCGAATCCAATCCACGACGGAGCCGTGTAGGAGATAGGGCGCTCTAAAGCAACGATCAATGAGATTTCCGCTAATTCCGCCCAACATTAGACCCAAGGCAATCCCCCACACCCGCGAGGTAATTGAACGAGCAAAGTGATAGATGGCATATATCGCAAGGAATGCGAGGAGAGAGAGAAAGACCGTTGCGCTCTGCGCCACGCCAAAGGCGGCTCCAGAATTGGAGGTTAACTGCAACTGCAGAAATGATCCGATTATTTTTCGTGGATTGGAATCTAAAGTTCGCAAAACCAACGACTTAGTACCGGCATCGAGTACAACAACAGCAACTGCGACAGCGACTAATGATTTAACAGCTCGAAGATGAG
Source organism: uncultured Actinomycetes bacterium (assembly GCA_903932705.1). Classification (GTDB taxonomy): domain Bacteria; phylum Actinomycetota; class Actinomycetes; order Nanopelagicales; family Nanopelagicaceae; genus PALSA-747. The sequence continues at coordinate 1,266 of CAIZHC010000084.1, forward strand.
GTGCTGATTTACTCAGCGTCGTTCCTCTTTCTGCTTACATGACATGCAAAGGGTTGCACGTGGGAAGACCTGCAACCGAGCCTTGCCAATTGCATTCCCACACTCTTCGCAACGGCCATATGTCTTGTTCTCGATGCGTTCGATGGCACGCTCTGTCTGCAAAACCATATCGCGAGCGTTGTAGACCAATGACATCTCATGTTCACGCTCAAAGGTCTTTGTGCCAGCATCTGCTTGGTCATCGCCAGCACCTACACCGGCTGAGGTTATGAGATCTTCCATCTCACCTTCAGCTTCACTGAGTTCAGCTTTAAGTCGTACTAATTCCTTAGCAAGTTCGGTCTTCATTGCTTTGAGTTCTGCAGCAGTCCACGGGTTCTCATTCTCATTGACTACAAGTGGAGCAGGAGCACCTTTAATTGGCTTCAGAGTATGAGCACGCTTGGAATTCTTTACAGGGCGAGGAGGCGGAGTCATAACCAGACGGCGCTCTTCAACGACAACTTCAGGGCCAGTGTTTACCTCACGAGGAGTAACAGTGATTGTGGTTGAGTCACCTGTTGTAGTGCTTTGAAGTTTTGCGGGAAAAGGCTTCGCTGGTGCTTTCTTAGCCAGGGTCGGCTTAACAATACTTGGCGAGCGCTCGGTTTTCTTCGCCGAGGTGGGCTCTTTCGCCGGAGCGACTTTCTTCGCGGGTGCGGCTTTCTTTGCTGGAACGACTTTCTTCGCGGGCGCAGCCTTCTTTGCTGGCGCAGCCTTTTTGGCGGCTACTGGA
>CAIZHC010000085.1 GCA_903932705.1 uncultured Actinomycetes bacterium
ACTGTGTATTGGAGTTGGTGCTCTGAGTTGTAACAGGGCGGTTGAGCGAAGAGACAATACCTGCGGTAACAGTTCCGTTTAATCCTAGAGGTGAGCCAAATGCAATCACCGGATCGCCAATAGAGATCGCAGATGAATCTCCTAGAGCGATAACGGGAAGATTCGGAGTGTTTACTCGCAAAACCGCAAGATCATATGAAATATCGCGTCCGACAAGTGTTGCGGGAATCTTGGTTCCGTTACTAAGATCAATTGAAAGTGTGTAGGCATTTCCAGCAACAGTAATTGCGTCGATAACGTGGTTGTTTGTAACGATATACGAACCAGTTGAATCTGACTTAATAATGGAACCTGATCCAGTATCGCCAGTGCCGTCGGCTGCCGATACATCAACTGTTACGACCGCTGGTTCGACTTTGTTGACAATATTTTTGAGAGAGCCATTACCAACGCTCACAACTGTGCGACCACTGATGCATGTTCCGGTTGCGCTGGCATAGAGCGCGCCAGTTCTGTTATCAGCACATGCCGTAATAACACTGGAGCTGGTCAAACTATTAGCTGCTGTAGCAACTCCACCGATGATGGTGGCTCCTGCTACAAATCCAATAATGAGCTTTGAAATTGTGCTCAAACCATTTATCTTCTGGAAAATTGACACTGCTCTTATCCCTTCGCCATGAAAATAGATAGTGGTTAGTTAACCTCTGAGAGCCTAAAGAATACGCAATGCTTCCTAAGAATTCTCTGAGAATGATGGCTTGAGCTCCATCTGCCAAACTGCAGGAATCATGAGCAAGATAATGATCACGACAAATGAGGTGCCTGCGAAAATTAACATCGTGTGACCTATGCCAAATAGACCAGCTAATGGAGCGGCGATTGCTAGACCCACCGGCCTAAGCAACATCGTTCCCATTCCATCAAAGGCGGAAGCCCGAGATAACGCCTCGCGCGGGATTGTTCGCTGGAATGCGGTTCCCCACATAGAGCCCCATAAATCGAGAGTGATTCCCCAGAAGAAGGCGGCGAGGCAGATGGCTGGAAGTGGCATTGGTTTGGAGAGCACTAGAAGATAGATCGTGAGGGTAAGAGATAGCGAGGTGAGAAAGCGCATCGGGTACTTAACCTTTATCCGCAAACCCAAGATGGATCCAATCACGTAACCAATGGATTCGCAGGTAATCACAATCGCCCAAGATTTTGCACCATGAAAATGTTTGAGTGAGATGACAGGTCCCAGCACATCTTGTGCTCCCGCCCAGACCATAACAACAAATGAAAATCCGGCGACGGTTACAACAATCCATGGATAGGAGGAGAAGACCCTCCAGCCTTCACGTAAATCCTCGCGCATGGATGCCCCAGTTTCCGTACGCGCTGGGGTGAGGTGCCTAAAACTAATAACAAATGATCCCGAAATTATGAAGGTGATTGCATCGATAAATAGCGCGGCGGTACTTCCGAATGCGCTGATGAGATATCCACCGATTGCAGTACCTGTAATGAGTGCAAAGTTGGAGATAAATTGATTAATGGCATTGCCCTGTTGCAATTCTGACTCTGGGAGCAAGGCAGGCAACGCTCCAGAAAATGCTGGCCAGAAGATTCCCCACATTAATCCGAAACCAATTTGTGAGAAGAACAGTGCCGCAACAGGGACGCTTCCAGTTATGAAGAAATAAACCTGCACTAAGAGAAACGCTCCTCCTAAAATATCGGAGAGGGCGCAAATCCTTAATCTTCCATATTTATCTGCGATAACCCCACCAAAGGGCAGCATGCAGAGCATTGCAACAATCTGTGCACCAAGAACAAAGCCCAACTCTTTCGCGCTTCCGTGCGGAAGGTGAAGAATTCCAAATGCCAGCGCAATAGGTCCCATTCCGCTACCAAAATTGGAGACGAAGCGGGCTAAGTAAAACCTCTTTATATATTTATGAGAGAGGGTTCTGCGGACAGTCATTTAGATAGTTTAGGTTCTAGATCCTTAAGGACGCGGTGAATATCAGCGGCAATCGCCTTCAGCTCTTTGATCTCCTGTTGATTTAGAGCACGAGCCTCTTTTGCCAATTCAAATTCTCCGAGTGAGGCTGTGTGAGTCTCGGTAATCTTCTGCTCAACCGAAGCCGAGGAAACGCTCTGTCCGACCATGATGATGGAGAGCAAAACTAACTGCAAGAAGGTCTGAGCCACCCAAGCAACAATGGTGATCAGGTCCCCGGTTTTAATTGCAGCCGGGAGAGAGATGAGAGCGATTGCAGCAAATAGATATGCGCACCACATTGTTGAAACGCCAGCTGTGATTTTGGAAGCGAGTGTGGTGTTAAATGAATTTAGCTTCTGCAACATAAGAGAAGTTTAATGAAGTTCTACTAGTTCCCCGTGATGATACTTATGAGTCGCGGAACCTCTTAGGACATGAACAGCACCCACGCCAAAGACTTTGAACTTTGGTGGGGAAACTGTCGTAGCTTCATCTAGCCCCGCAACCGCAGCGGTGAGTTCATCAACTCCAATTACCGATACCCCTTCGGGTGCACGAACCATCAACTTTGCCGCACTATCTGGAATCCAACCAAAGAATTTGTTGTAGTGAGGAATAGTTCGCAGGGTTGGAAGAACGTTTAACCCTGGCGTTCCGGGAGCGCTCTGTTTGCGAAAATTAGGGATATCCGCGGAGAGCGCCATTGCACCTGCACTACAACCAGCGAGCGCACTTCCCGCGCGCCAATTCCTTTCGATTGCCTCCCAGACGGGAGTTCCCGCCAATGAGGTTGCTAAATAAGAAGGGTCACCACCAGAGATATAGATCAAACCAGCGTTATCAATCTCTTTTGCAAGATCGATTCTCATCGCATCTTCTCGAGTGTAAATCGGAAGAAATACTTGTTGAGTAGCAAGACGCTCAGCTTGTGATGCGCCCAACTCCTGCCAAAACTTAAGTCTTTCTGTACTTTCACGACCTGCTGCAAGGGGAAGTTGAATAAATCGATTGAGTTTGCCGCGCTCCATGGCACTTCTCAGCAAATTGCCCTCAAGTTCTGCCATTTCAGGCAGGTATTCGCCAGAGCCAACTAGGGCTAGAGCGCCGGGTTTGTCCATGCCAAGACTCTAGTCGGTAAGATTCGCGCCATGCACTTAAGGAAAGTAACGGCGGGTATTTCTATCGCCATAACTCTCCTCTCTTTCACCTTCTACTTCTTTGATAAGACAGCCGGCAGCGCCATTCCGCGCTCCAATGTCTTGCATGGCGGAAAGACCTCTGGTGGGGGCGATACCAACATTTTGCTCTTGGGCCTAGATTCCAGACGCGATAACAATGGAAATAATCTTCCTCGCAAACTCCTAGATCTCATGCATGTGGGTTCGAGCTCCTCAATTGGTGGTTACAACACCAACACCATGATCATCATTCACATCCCCGCCAACGGAAAGAATGCGGTGGCAATCTCCATCCCACGCGATGACTATGTTGCCGTTGCCGGTTGGGGCATGCAGAAGATTAAAGAGGCATATGGCCTTGCAAAGTACACCTCTGAAAACACGCTCATTAAGCAAGGTGTCCAAAATCCACTTCGCGAGCAGAAGAGCCGAGATGCTGGGCGTGCCGCAACAATCTCAACCATTACTAGTTTGCTCGGCATTCCAATTGATCACTTTGCTGAGGTAAATCTGGTGGGCTTCTATGACATAGCTACCGCCCTAGGTGGAATTCAAGTCTGCTTAAAACGTGCCGTTAATGATTCGCAATACTCTGGAGCAGTATTCCCAGCAGGGCTGCAAACAATTTCTGGAGTACAGGCACTTGAGTTCGTTCGCCAACGTCACGGACTACCCAATGGAGATCTGGATAGAACACATAGACAACAAGCTTTTATCACCGGCGTTATCACCAAGTTTCGCAGTCAGGGAATCTTTGGAGATTTAGGTAAGTTGCAATCCTTGCTTACGGTTGCGAAGAAGGATGTTGTTATCGACTCCGGATGGGATGTTCTCGGATTCCTGCCGCAAGCCAAGGCGCTCACTGGTGGTCACATCACATTCCATACCTTGCCTATTGAAGGTTACGCAATGCGTAATCACCAATCTGTAAATCTCATCGATATTCCAACTGTGCGCAAATTTGTTCATGACCTCTTCTATCCAGCTCCTAAGGTAACGACCTCACCGTCACCCGGAGCAAGCGCTAAAGCAAGTGCTACACCAAAACCAAAGGTTACAAAATTTAATTTCGCACACCTGGCCAACGGAACCGCAGTTGCTGGTTCTGGCATCCCTTGCGTTAACTAAAGGAATCTAATGTTATTTGCTGTACTTGCCATAGTTGTTGGCGCGCTTACCGCCGTGCAATCTCGTCTTAACGGTCAACTCTCCAAAGATATTCACAATGGAATAGCTGCTGCACTTATCTCGTTTGCTACGGGATGGATATTTGTTATCGCCGCGTGCGCATTCAATAAGCCTGATCGAGATGGCTTAATTCGCATCTGGAAGAACTTAAGAACTCGCACGCTTAAGCCGTGGGAAATCATTGGTGGAATGGGTGGCGGATTTTTCGTTGCCATTCAAAGCAGTGTTGTTCCAACTATTGGTGTTGCAATCTTCACTATTTGTACCGTCGGTGGTCAGACCGCTTCTTCGATGATCGTAGATTTCATTGGGCTATCGCCATCAGGGAAACATCGAGTAACCATTATTCGTGCGCTCACTGCAGTTGTCACACTCATCTCTGTGACTGTCGCTGTTTATCCCCAGTTACGCTCATCGACTTTTAAAATCACGCCAATCTTCTTCGCAATTCTGGTGGGAATCATTATCGCCTTCCAGCAGGCGCTCAACGGAAGAATGAACGTCGTTTCAACTCGTCCCCTCGCAACAACCTTCGTCAATTTCCTTATGGGCTTCATAGTTCTTACTATCGCCCTCTTCATTAACTTGTCGCGAGGCGGCTCTATAGGTCACCTCCCGCATGGGTTATTGGTCTATCTCGGAGGACCGATTGGTGTCATCTTCATTGCTGTGAGTGCATACACAGTGAAGCACCTGGGAATTCTCAATTTCATTCTCTTTAGCGTGAGCGGCCAATTAGTAGGTGCCTTGCTCTTAGATTGGCTAGCTCCAGCGGCACATACCAAAGTCAGCGCCTACCTAGTTACAGGCACTTTCATGACGCTCGGTGCGGTCATCTCCTCGCGCCTATTCACTAATAGAAGAGCGCGTACCTCTTAACATCAAGTGCAATAGCTAGCAAAGGGTGAGATACTTCTGCTCTTATGCCAAAGATCCAAGCCCCGACTGTTGCGCTTCATCGCGAACTCCGTCGCCAACAACTTATTGATGCTGCAATGGAGTTGGCTTTAGCTAATGGCGCAGAATCAATCACGGTTGCGGCAGTCGCGGCAAAGGCGGGATTGGCTCGAAGTTCGATTTATGAATATTTTGCTTCAAGCGCGGATTTAGTCGCTGATCTTGTTTTAGAGGAACTTGAGTATTACACCGAGCGTTTAACGCAAGCTATTAGCGGAGCTACTGATCCCTTTACTCGGATCGAACTCTGGATTACCGAGAGCCTTCTCTACGTAGCTGATGGTCGTCATATGTTGGTGAAATCGTTAAACACAATCAATACTCCGACTTCCCGCAAAGAAGAGATTCTGATGGGTCACCGTCGCATGATGGCCCCACTTCAAGATTCATTGATTGAGGCTGGAATTTCTAATGTACGTGCCGCGGCAGCTTTGTTAGCTAGCGTTACTGATGCAGCTTCTATTCGTATTGATGCCGGAAATGAAGCAGAGCTCGAAATCCTGAGCGCAGTAAGTTTTGCGCTTGCTGGACTTCGAGCCCTACCTACTAATTAATTACTTATTTGAGAAGGTAAATGGAATCGTCTGATTCTGTGAGTTGTCACCGGCTGCATTGTGGTCATTTGTAATAAAGAAGACGCAGGTCGTGTGGACGCAATCACCATTGGTGAAATAAGGAACCGGCTTGAACTTAATCTTGCCTGCGCCTGAAGTAGCACCCTGAGCGATATCTGCCTTTACATTAGAAACCCATGCTTGGACGCTCTGATCTGAATCGCAGACAGTTGGAGCAGCGCCCTTTGTGGCAGGTGCCATGCACTCTTCAATATATACGCCGTTCTTTGTTGGAAGACCAGAAAACTTAAATGTGACAACCGCTGCCGTTTGGGACAAGTTCTTGGTAGGTGATGCGGTTACCTTCGCCTTTGCATTTGCCATTGGTGCGGCAACTACAACTAGTGCTACTGCTAATGATGCGATTATTTTCTTATTCATTATTCCCCTATGTTCTCTCTGTTATCTCTTTTGTTTCTTGTATTAGTTTTGGTTAAGCCTGTTATTTTGAAAATGTGATTGGAATCTTGATGTCATGAGTGCGATCTTGTGTTCTGGTGTGGTCGGCTCGGACATAAATTGCACAAGCGATTTTTCTGCAATCAACCTTGCCGATCTTTGGTTGAACTTTTAGCGCAACCGAGAAAGAGCCACCTGCCTTAAAAGGAATTGCTAAATGCTTTCCATAACTCGGCGGATTTGAAGAGATCCAGAATGAAGCTGCTCCATTGCCGGACATATTCACTCCTCCACCACATACTTGAGGCAGAGTTCCTGCAGGAACTATCTGGCACAGCTCTACATATATTCCAACTGTGGTATCGAATCCCTTGCCAGTAACCGTCACGGCTTCACCGCTCTTAATCCCCGTTGTCTTAGCAGCCGTAAGCGTTTCACCATGCTGGCCAGAGGCAGCATCTGCAACGTTTATTCCTATTGTGAGAAAGAGTGCAAGAGCCACAATAAACCGCTTATTCATGGGGTAAATCTAAGAGAAACTCCGTTTTTCTGCTCCGACAACTTTGACTCCCATGTCGGAAAAGTAAGTGCCAGAATACGCAAATGAAATTGCGGGCGATACTTATTAGCTCCGCCGTCGCACTCTCCTCGTTAATTTTGCCTACAGCTCACGCTGCGGTGTCGGATATAAGTGCAGCACAGATTTCCTTGCCGATAGTTAGTTCGGGAGAAGTGCCCGCCTATAAGAGAATCGTCGCACTAGCCAATGGTTCGGCAGAGATTGTTGCCGCCTTGGGATATCGAAAAAACCTAGTTGGTCGAGATATTGCCTCAACAATGCCGGAGTTAAAAACGGTTCCTATTGATGAATCAGCCATGCAAGTCTCTGCAGAAGCAGTTCTCTCGCAGCACCCAGATATAGTTTTCATTGATTCAAATACAGCGCCTGCGAGTGCTCTCAATACTTTGCGCGCTGCCAAAATTCGACTGGTCGCAGTTCCAAGTGCATTCACCTTGGCAGATATTCAAGCGAAAGAGAATGTGATTTCAAAAGCGCTTAAAGTTCCAAAGGCAGGTAAGGCACTTGTTACTCAAGTGAGTTTGCTCCATTTTCCGAAGCAACCAATCAAGGTTGCTTTCTTGTACATGCGAGGCACCGCTTCGATCTATCTCATCGGCGGCCCAGGCTCCGGTGCTGATTCACTACTGAAAGCTGATGGATTTATTGATGTGGGCGCAACAAATCTAAAGAATCCATTTAATGCCCTCACCGCAGAGGAACTTATAAAGCTACAGCCCGACGTACTCCTTCTTATGACAAAGGGGTTGGAATCAGTGGGTGGGATTGGTGGTTTGGTTGCCTTTCCGGGTATTGCTCAAACACCAGCGGGAATTCATAAACGCGTAGTGACAGTTGATGATTCGCTCTTGCTCTCTTTTGGGCCTCGGACTATCCCTATGGCAAAGGAATTACACCAGTTGATTGTGACGGCATCTAAGAGATGAAGAAAGTCGCGATCTATCTTGGAGGCGTGGCTGTTCTCCTATTTCTCTTCTGGCTCTCTCTCGATATCGGTATTTTGAAACTTCACAGCTCGGTCTTCTCACTTATTGGCAAACATGATGTCGATGCAACAACCGTCTGGCAGGTGAGGTTTCCCCGCGCACTCGGTGCGG
>CAIZHC010000086.1 GCA_903932705.1 uncultured Actinomycetes bacterium
CTATCCGCAACCGGATATTCGCGATCTCCTGTGTAATCAGTATCGGTCGTTCCAAGGAGCCATTCATTTCCCCATGGAATAATGAAGAGTACAGAGAGCGAAGTCTTAATAATGATGCCGGTCTTCGCATCAATTGCATCCTTTGGCAAGATGATGTGAACGCCTTTGCTCATCTTGATCTTGTATCCAGGCTTAATACCGAATTGTTGGTAGAGCTCTTCATTCCAAATACCGGCGGCGGCTACGACTACCTTGGACTTCACATTAAAACTATGGCCATCCACGGCAACAATCGCTCCGGTGACTCGATCTGGAGTTCGTGTAATTTGTGTAACGGTAGCTCCGGTCACGATGTGAGCTCCGTGATCTTTAGCGGTTCGCGCGACCATGACAGTATGGCGAGCATCATCAACTTGAGCATCGTAATAAACAAGACCACCTGTCACGATTTCAGGATTAAGTGATCTAGCTTCGTTTCGCATTTCGCCAAAGGAGATGTGCTTATGCCAAGGGACTGCTCTTAATTTTCCGCGGAGCAAGTCGTACAACATCAGACCAGCACCAACATAAATGCGATCTAAATACTTCTTGTGAAGTGGGTAAACAAATGAGAGCGGCTTTACCAAGTGAGGTGCTTGCTCGGTGATCATCATCTCGCGCTCGTGAAGCGCTTCGCGTACCAACTTAAAATCAAATTGTTCGAGGTATCTCAATCCGCCATGAATTAATTTGCTTGATCGCGAAGAGGTTCCAGAAGCAAAGTCGTCGCTTTCGACAAGGGCGACCTTCAGTCCGCGGGCGGCTGCATCGAGAGCGATTCCGCTTCCGACGACTCCCCCACCAATAACCAAGATGTCGAACTCTTCATGGGCAAGGAGTTCGATATCTGCCTTGCGTTGTTCTGGATTAAGCACTGATTTATTTGGGGCCACGCGCTTAGAATACGGGTATGTCTTACATTGGGGCGATTGATCAGGGAACCACGAGTACCCGCTTCATGATCTTTGACCAGGCCGGAAAGGTAATTTCCGCGGCCCAGAAAGAGCACACCCAGATCTTGCCTCAGGCTGGATGGGTGGAACACGATCCTTTAGAAATTCTGCGGGCAACTGAGGCGGTTGTAAAAGAGGCGCTTCAGGCAGCCAATCTAAAAGGTTCTGACCTTGCTGCTATTGGGATAACCAATCAACGTGAGACCACCGTCGCATGGAGCGCTCTCTCTGGAGTTCCGCTGCACAATGCGATTGTCTGGCAAGACACTCGAAGCCAAGGTATTTTGGATGAGATTGAATCTGATCTCGCCACAGAGATTACTTATAAGAGTGGTCTACCACTTGCGCCATATTTTTCTGCCAGCAAGATGAGCTGGATGATGGAGCACTCTCCAACCGTGAAAAGCGCCATGGATCAACAAGAGTTGCTCTTTGGAACCATTGATTCTTGGTTGGTTTGGAACCTCAGTGAAGAAAATATCCATGTCACCGATGTTTCCAACGCTGGGCGCACCCTTCTTATGAATTTGGAAACCCTGCAATGGGATGATCAACTTCTCTCAGCCTTCGGAGTTCCACGGCAATCCTTGGCAGAGATCAAGAGTTCTTCTGAAATATATGGATATACATCCGCCTCAGGAGTCTTCGGTGCTCGAATTCCAATCGCCGGAATTGTTGGGGATCAACACGCAGCTCTCCTCGGACAACTCTGCTTTGAAAAGGGAGAGTCGAAGACGACTTATGGCACAGGCAACTTTGCGCTGATTAATACTGGCACCAACATAGTTC
>CAIZHC010000087.1 GCA_903932705.1 uncultured Actinomycetes bacterium
CTGAAGGTTGGGCTCTTCAGCTTTAAAAGCAACATAAAGTCGCTCATCTGACCAGAGGATGGAACTCGAGGTTTCAAACTCTGCCGGCTCCCCCGATGCCATATCGACAAAGGGTTTGCTCCACGCCGCACCTGCCCAGACCTGCTTACTCAGGTCACCATCAACTTTGAAATCAAAGTTGATTTTCCGGGCGATGTAATCAGACATCAATTAATGGCGAGTTCTTCGATTGGAGTGCAAGAGCAGATCAGATTGCGATCCCCAAAGACACCATCAATACGGCCAGTAGCTGGCCAATATTTGCCTTTATGCGCCATCTCAGGATCTACGCCAAATGGATAGGCAGCAACTTCACGGGAGTACTTTCGATTCCAATCGCTTCGAAGCAAGTCGACATCTGTATGCGGAGCAAAACGAAGGGGTGATTCCTCAATTGTTAATTCTCCATGTTCGATATCTGAGATTTCGGCTCGAATTGAAATCATGGCGCTAATGAAGCGATCGAGTTCACCAATATCTTCAGATTCGGTCGGTTCAATCATCAGAGTTCCTGCAACTGGGAAGCTAACCGTGGGAGCGTGGAAGCCATAGTCCATCAACCGCTTCGCAACATCATCGACTGTTGTACCTGTGCGCTTGGTTATCTCTCGCAAGTCAACAATGCACTCGTGCGCAATGTAACCGTGTTCACCTTTGTAAAGAACGGGAAAATGCGGATCAAGTTTCTTTGCAATGTAATTTGCAGAGAGAATTGCAACCTCAGTCGCGCGGGTTAACCCCTCTCCCCCCATCATCTGGATGTAACTCCATGAGATAGGCAAAATTCCCGCTGATCCAAATGGTGCAGAACTCACCGGACCGGGACCGGTTGGAGAACCTACTGTTAAATCAAGTGGATGGTTGGGCAGATACGGCGCCAAATGTGCACGCGAAATAACTGGACCAACGCCTGGTCCGCCACCGCCATGAGGGATGCAGAAAGTTTTATGAAGATTCAAGTGGGATACATCTGCCCCGAATTTTCCTGGTTGAGCTAAGCCAACAAGTGCATTGAGATTGGCGCCATCAACATAAACCTGTCCTCCTGCATCATGGACGAGTCCACAAATTTCCGAGATAGCTTCTTCAAAGACGCCGTGGGTAGATGGATAGGTAACCATCAAAGCTGCCAGACGATCGCCGTACTCGCCAATTTTCGCTTTCATATCATCCACTGAAACATTTCCAGCCGCGTCACATGCAACGACAACAACTTTCATTCCAGCCATTACAGCGCTGGCAGCATTGGTTCCATGAGCGCTTGAAGGGATAAGGCAGATATCTCGATCCGTAGAACCATTCGCATCTAGGTAATTGCGAATCGCAAGCAATCCCGCGAACTCTCCTTGCGAACCAGCATTTGGCTGCAAGGAAACGGCGTCGTATCCAGTAATCGCAATCAACCAATCAGAGAGCTCTTGAATCAAACGTCTAAACCCGAGGCTCTGATTTGCTGGAGCGAAAGGATGCAGCGAAGCGAATTCTGGCCAAGTAACAGGAATCATCTCCGTGGTTGCATTGAGCTTCATTGTGCAAGAGCCCAAAGGAATCATGCTGCGATCTAGCGCTAGATCGCGGTCTGCAAGGGTGCGAATGTAGCGAAGCATCGAAGTTTCGGAGTGAAAGGAAGAGAAAATTCTATGCGCCAAGAACTTTGTATCGCGTTGCAAAGCGGAAGGCACCGTGGGCGAATCGGAATCGGCTGAGGCGCCGAAGATTTCCAACAAGTCTGCAATATCTCGCCCCGTAACAGTCTCATCAAGTGTGATGCCAACGCTCTCATCAGAGATCTTGCGGAGATTGATTCCACGAGAAATAGCTTTCTTTTGAATCTCATCTGCATTGAGTTGTGAAATGACGAAGGTATCAAATACTTCACCCTGACCAACTTTTAAACCTGCCTTAGCAAGTGAGGCACGGAGGTCATGAGTGTACTTCCGAACTCGAGAGGCTATAGCGGTCAAACCCTCTGGTCCATGCCACATCGCATAGAAACCTGACATAACCGCAAGAAGTACTTGTGCAGTACAAATATTTGACGTTGCTTTGTCGCGGCGAATATGTTGTTCGCGAGTTTGCAATGCAAGGCGATAAGCAGGATTACCGTGCACATCTACGCTCTGTCCAACAAGACGTCCAGGTATTGATCGTTCTAAACCTTGACGTACTGCCATGAAGCCTGCGTGTGGTCCACCGAATCCCATGGGAACTCCAAAACGTTGCGCAGAGCCAATTGCTACATCGGCCTGGTACTCCCCCGGTGATTTGTAGAGAGTCAATGCAAGTAAATCGCAAGCAACAATTGCAATCGCTCCAATTTTATGAATTAGAGCAATTGAATCTTCCAAATTAAAAACATCACCATAAGTAGATGAATGAGCAAGAATCGCTCCGAAAATCGCACCTTCGCTCTCCGGCAAAGTATTTGCACTTCCTTCAATGATGGCAATCTTGAGCGGCTTAGCGCGCGTGTGAATGACAGCTTTAACGTGAGGATGCAGGTGTGCGTCAATGAAGAAAGCCGCATCATCGTTTCCAGACCAAACACGTCTGGCAAGCGTCATCGCCTCTGCTGCTGCGGTCGCTTCATCCAACATAGATGCATTAGCAATCGGTAATCCCGTCAAATCTCCAACGACTGTTTGGAATGCAAATATTGCCTCAAGGCGACCTTGGCTGATCTCAGGTTGATATGGGGTGTATGCGGTGTACCAGGCGGGATTTTCCAAAATATTTCTCAGGACTACTGGAGGTGTGATGGTTCCGTAATAACCGGTACCGATGTAGGAACGAAAAACTTTATTCTCTGCGGCATAACCCTTTAGCTTTTCAATCGCCGCTACTTCGGAGATGGCATCTGGCAACAGATCAGCCAACTTTTCACGCATCGCAATATTCTCCGGAACTACCTTGCTAATCAACTCATTAAGCGAACTTTCACCAAGCTCTGAGAGCATCTGATCAACATCTTTTTGATCTGGTCCAATGTGGCGATCGACAAAGTTCTCGCGGACTGACACGTAATCCCCCTAAAGCGTAAATACATCCCTAGGGGAAGGATAAAGAGTTTTAGGCGCCTTTGCGCTTTCTGCGTTGAGCTAACTCATCATTCGTGGATGTGATAATCGACCCATCTTCTGGCGATTCACCTTGAAGAGTGGCCAATGAACCTTCAACCTCAGTCCAAACCTTGTTGATTGCTATTCCAAATACCCCTTGACCGCCTTGAAGTAAGTCAATGATCTCATCGGGACTTGCACACTCATAGATTGAGACGCCATCGCTCATCAGAGTCATGCTCTCCAGATCTGCTACTCCCCTTTTACGAAGATGTTCAACTGCGGTGCGAATATTTTGCAGCGAGACCCCAGTATCGAGCAAGCGTTTAACGATCTTCAAAACGAGAATATCTCTAAAGCTATAAAGGCGCTGTGAACCAGAACCGGTCGCGCTTTTAATTGTAGGAAGAACTAATTCTGTACGCGCCCAATAATCGAGTTGACGGTATGTGATTCCAGCAGCAACACATGCCGTAGCTCCGCGATAACCTACTTCTGAGGTTGCCTCACTCATCGCTATCTCTATTCTTAACGCTTCGGGGAAGGCCGAGGGGATCGGCACCTGATAAGAGTAGAACTCCGACTCTCAGAAATCACTCTGCGACACGAGAAACTTTAAACCTTTACTTGAGGCTTAGCTCTATGAAGCGAAATCGTCGGGGTTAATCTGATCCAAGAACTCTCGAAACTTCTCGACCTCATCCTCAGATTGATCCGGAATCTCGATCCCAGCCTTCTCAAATAGGGATTCTGAGGCTGTAATGGCCGCTCCAGCACGCAGAGCCAGGGCGAGGGCATCACTAGGTCTCGCGGAGATGGTGACTCCCCCGGTTAAGTGCAACTCCGCGAAGAAGACCCCATCTACCAAATCCGTGATCTCAACCCGCAACACCTCTGAGTGCAAAATTTGGAGAACTGATGTGAAGAGATCATGGGTAAGTGGTCGACTTGGGATTACGCCTTGCTGGGCGAAGGCAATCGCAGAAGCTTCAACAGCGCCAACCCAAATTGGGAGATATCTAACTCCCTCAATCTCCTTAAGCAAGACAATCGGTTGGTTTGATGGCATCTCAATTCGGACACCGACTACTTCAACAGGCACACCCACGATGGTCGCTACTTAGCGCGATGTAAACCGGCGCGGACTAATGCAGCGTGCAGCTTTACCGAAAGTGAGGCCAATTCGTTAGCAACCTCTTCCGCGCGAGCCTTAGCATCAGAACTTTTTTGGCGCAGGATAGGAGTAATGACCTGTTCAACAAGACCAATTTCACGGTCCGCAGCCGACTTAAATGAACGTAAATGACGGGCTTCGATTCCAAAAGCAGCGATGGAAGCAATAGTGCGAGCCACGGCTAAGGCATCAGCGTCGTAATAGCGACCACGAATCGAGATCAATCCGAAAGATTCAACTTCTGTAAGTTGCTCCTCGCTCAAACCAGAGGATTCCAAAAGCTCCGTACGAGAAAGTCGAAGCTCGCTCTCCCCAGCGAAATGAGCCGGAGCAAATTCCCCGTCAACTGTGGCAAGTCGTGGAGTTGGTGCGCCACCTGGCAACGCGGAAGGTTCAAGTCCGCGATCTAGGGCATCAAGGTTCTCTTTAATGACTCTCAATGGAAGGTACTGATCGCGCTGAGCGGTGAGGACGTAGCGCAGACGCTCTAGGTCAACTCCCGTAAATTTACGATATCCCGAAGGCGTTCTCTGCGGTTCGATTAATCCCTCTGACTCGAGGAAGCGAATCTTTGAGATGGTGATATCCGGAAAATCGCCACGCAATTTACCTAAAACTTCTCCAATGCTTAAGTACGCGCGTGCTGGAACCGCCATCAGTTTGCCCTCCCCTTAAAGTATGTCAATCTAAATTTTCCAATCTGAATTTCATCGCCAACAGCAAGATTTGAATCAGCGATTTGATGCGCGTTGAGATAACTTCCATTCAAACTTCCGCAATCGTGAACAGCGAAGTCACCTGATGCAGATCTAGAAATCTTTGCATGCACTCGCGAGACTGTTACATCATCTAAAAAGATATCGCTCTTAGGATCGCGTCCAATTGAAGTTTCATCGGAATCGATGAGGAAACGTGAGCCTCGATTTGGTCCAGCTATGACAATCAGCATCGCAGAATTCTTGGGAAGTTGGCTCACGATCTCTCGCTCTTCACTTGAGAGAAAAGTGTAAATCTCTTCAAGGGGTCGCGGCTTGGGTACAGAGCGAAGCGCAGAAAGATGAATCGTCGAAGTGAGATCGCGTTCAGTTGGATCTTTGGGGGCTTGTGAATCGTTCATCTCTCCCCCTCCTCTACGACTGAGATTAACCCTCAATCTCTATCTTGACTAGAGGCTGACACTATTGATGAGGGATGGAAAAATCAAGCCGTCAAAGTTATGTATTCTGTGCTAGAGAGTAAGTCTGTAGCACTCTCCGTCACAGAAATTTCAGCAATCCAACCAGCGGTATATGGATCTTGGTTAATCAATTCAGGGGTTGCATCTAGAGCGGAGTTGACGGCGGTAATAGTTCCGGTCAAAGGAGAATAGATTTCAGAGACCGACTTAGTTGATTCAACCTCACCGCAAACTTCACCCGCTCGAACGCTCTGTCCAACCTTTGGCAGCTGAATATAAACAATGTCTCCAAGGGCGCCTTGTGCAAAATCAGTAATTCCGATTTGAAAGGTTCCATTTTCACTTTCACGAATCCATTCATGCTCTTTTGTGTATTGCAATTCTGCAGGAACGTTAGACATGGATTCTCCCTTTATAACTCAGTGCTATTTTTGAATAATCAACCGCTGCTAGAAGGTACAACCCTATCCCCCAGATGGCAAACCCCCAACCGAAAGAGTGCGCAAATGTCCCCCACGAACTTTTGCTACTCAAGAGGAGGAATGGAAATGCATATAGAAGATTAAATGTTGCCGCTTTCCCTAAGAAGGTAACGACGAAAACTTGACCACTCTTCTTCCTGTAAAAGGACAAGAGAAAGAGCATGTAGATATCGCGAGCGGCCAATATTCCGACCATCCACCAAGGGATGTAATGCTTGAGAGCCAGACCAATAACGGTGGCCGCAATATAGAGACGGTCAATCGTTGGATCCATGGCTGCTCCAAGTTTTGACTCTTGGTGCAACCAACGGGCAACCTTGCCATCGAAGTAATCGGTCCACGCTCCAATCGCCAGGACGAGATAACTCCATCCTTTGAGATTTTCGCCGAGTAAAAGCCATAAAAATAGTGGGACACCGAGCGCGCGGATCAAGGTCAAGAAATTAGGAATTGTTAAAACTTCCTTCTTGGAGAGCGCCATTTAGCTTCTTCTCTCTTCCCGTTCCCGCACCTTAATAGAAACCTCAACCGGGCTGCCTTCAAAACCAAATTCTTCACGGAGGCGACGTTCGATAAATCGGCGATAGCTCGGTTCGACCCATTCGCTAGAAAACACCACAAACTTTGGTGGCGCAATAGTTGCCTGAGTCGCGAAACGAATCTTCGGCTGTTTTCCACCTCGAACGGGAGGTGGGGTCGCGGCAACAAGAGCGCCAAGGAATGCATTGAGCTTAGATGTGGGAATTCGCTTCTCCCAACTTCGAAGCGCAGTTCTCAAGGCTGGCGCTAAACGATCACGGTGCCATCCAGTTTTTGCGGAGAGATTTACGCGTTGCGCCCACGGATAACGCTCAAGATTTCGCTCAAGTTCCTTATCCAGTTGTTCGCGTCGTTCATCATCCACGACATCCCATTTATTCATCACAAGCACCATCGCGCGACCAGCCTCTTCGGCCATAGTCACGATGCGAAGGTCTTGTTCAGTTAAAGGCAGCGATGCATCAATCACGATAACTGC
>CAIZHC010000088.1 GCA_903932705.1 uncultured Actinomycetes bacterium
AAAACAACTCAAACTTCCGGTAAAACTACCGAAGCCGAGCTGGAGTAGTGGTGAATACTTTCCTATTCTCTCGTAAGCCTCACGAGATAACAAGGATAAACGGCCAAAGATTCCGTGTATTACCTGTGACTTTCGTCCAGTTGGGTCCATTTTGTAGATGGCTCATGGGGTTCTTGGGTCTCATTTGGCTCATGGGAGATATTCCAGAATCTAAAGTGCCCCCGACAGGAGTCGAACCTGCGCACCCGCCTCCGGAGGGCGGTGCTCTATCCACTGAGCTACGAGGGCTGGGCTTTAACCAGGCCGTTACTCAGCGATTAAGGCATTAGTAATCCTTTTTCGCCAAGCCCGCTAAGGGTATCAGTGAAAGAATGTGGCCTTCTGGGAATGAATTAAGCGTTAGTAGGGTTTGACGGTAAGCAGGAAGCAAGAAGAAGAGCAAACGTGGCGCAGTCTTAACGAAGAACGAAAAGTAGAGAAGCTGAAAAGAGCTAGTCAAAATAGAGACCCGCTAGAGAAATGGGATAGTCGATGAGCGCACAGTTAGAGAAGGCTTACTTTGCAACCGGATGCTTCTGGGGAGCGGAGCGACGTTTCTGGTCGATGCCAGGCGTTGAGCGCACATCAGTTGGCTACATGGGCGGCACAAAAGCCGAACCCACCTATCAAGAGGTCTGCACTGGTCGGACCGGCCACGCCGAAATGGTCGAAGTCGAGTACAACCCAACTGTAGTTTCTTACCACCGCCTACTCGCTGAGTTTTGGACGATGCACGACCCAACTTCACTCAATCGCCAAGGCGGGGATATTGGAACTCAGTATCGAAGTGCAATTTATACAACTACTGATGATCAACTGAAGGCCGCGCTCGCTTCACGCGAAATCTATAACGATGTTTTGAAGGCGCATGGCTTTGATGAGATCTGCACTGAGATTAAAAGCGGTGAAGGTGTTACTTACTGGCCAGCAGAGGAATATCACCAACGCTATTTGGAGAAGAATCCAAATGGATATGACTGCCATTCATCAACCGGCATTGCATATCCAGATCAAATCTTTATTGGATAAAAAATTCCTACCAACTTGATGAATCACCTTCGGTAGCGCGCCAGCAATACCAGGCAACGATGCTCTGACGTCCTTTGAAATTGTCTCCAAGCGGATCAAGATCCCTTGGAGCAATTTCGTAATCCAGGTGATGAATCTTCTCCCACCCGCGACGCATAGCTAAATCTCCTACTGGCCAGAGATCTAATCGGCCAAGGTGAAACATCAAGAACATTTCTACTGTCCATCGCCCGATTCCCCAGAGCGCAGTTAACTCTTCTGAAATCTCTTCATTGCTGAGTTTGGAGAATTTCTTAAAGTTAATTGCTCCAGATAATGTGGCTTCAGTAAGTTCACTAATTGCTCGCGCCTTTGCACCACTTACTCCAACGGTTCGAAGATCCGCAGCTGATAGCGGGGCAATTGCTTCAGGAGTTAAATGTCCACCTGCCAAAACTCGTACGCGATCTCGAATTGTGTCAGCGGCTTTAACGGCTAGCTGTTGTGAAATGATCGATGTAACCAGCGTTTCGTAATGGCCTCTACCGGGTCTTTTCATATTAATGCTGCAAAGCGGACTCTGCTTAATAATTGGTTTAAATGCTGGATCAGCTTTAGCGATCGCGCGTATATGTTTCTGCATCTCTTCTGCGGTAGTAAGTGCCACGGCGATAGCCTAGTGAGTAGGCTACGCAGGTGATCACAAACCACACGAGCGCACTTGCATGGACGCTCACTCTGGGGGGTTTGGCTCTAATCCTGCTCCTAGATTTCTTCTTCGCCTATCGCAACCGCAGGTCTGTAACCTCACTTCGCAATGTCGCTATCTGGACGGCGGTTTATGTTGCTGCGGCAATTGCCTTTGGCATCTCTCTAGGGTTCTGGTCAACTGGCCAGAGTCGCAGTGAGTTCTTCGCAGGTTGGATAACGGAGTACTCGCTCTCCTTCGATAATCTCTTTGTGCTGCTCTTGATTATGGCGCGGATGCAGATTGAAAAAGAGAAGGAAGAGATGATTCTCTTCTGGGGAATCCTCTCTTCGCTACTATTGCGCGGTGTTTTTATCGCAGGTGGTTCGGCGCTAGTCAATCGTTATCAGTGGATCTTCTATATCTTTGGCGGCTTCTTGATTTACACCGCGATTCAACTCTTTCGCGAGAGTGAGACAGAGGAGTGGGAAGAGAGCAAACTAATCGGCTTTCTGCGTCGCCGCGGAGTTCGCGTAGCGGTAATTGCGATGATCGCCATCGCCCTTACCAATATGCTCTTCGCTTTCGACTCTATCCCTGCGATCTTTGGTCTTACTCGAAATCCTTATGTGATCGTTACCGCCACCATCTTTGCCTCTATGGGTCTGCGTCAGCTCTACTTCCTCATTGGTGATCTCATGGGCAAATTGATTTACCTCAGCGAAGGCTTATCTGTCATCCTTGCCTTCATTGGATTGAAACTGGTCTTTGAAGCAGCGATATCTCAAGGTCATCACAAAGTCTTGGGAATCAAAATCCCAGAGATCTCACTGGGCCTCTCACTCGGCTTTGTAATT
>CAIZHC010000089.1 GCA_903932705.1 uncultured Actinomycetes bacterium
TCAAAAAACAACTTAAATCACTCACCAAGAAGGAGAAGAAGTGAAGAAATTTCTATTTGTTTACAACGCAAGCCCTGAGCCAGGAACAGAAACAGATCAGGATTGGATGAACTGGTTTGGAACAATTGGAGCAAATCTCGTAGATGTCGGAAATCCCTTCAAGGGCGGAAAACTCGTCAAAGGTGGCGAAAGTAGCGATTTAAGCTCATTTGATGACTTTGTCGGAGGTTATTCACTCATCAGCGCTGCCGATATTGATGAAGCTATTGAGATAGCAAAAGGTTGCCCCAGTGCTGCAGGAGTGCGTGTATTTGAAGCAATCCCTATGTAACCCACCCGGGCTTACCGAAGTAGAATTCGAGTAAGTCAAGGGAGTCGTAATGAAGGCTTTGCGCAAAATCGATCAGGCACCTGGATTCACTCTGGTTGATATGCCAGAGCCTTCACCTAATTCTAGAGAAGTAAAGATAAGAGTTCTTCGTACTGGAATATGCGGTACAGACCTTCATATAAAGTCATGGGATGCCTGGGCGGCTAAAACAATTAAAACTCCGATAACACCTGGTCATGAATTTAGTGGTGTTGTTGTTGAAGTTGGCTCTGAAATTACTAGTTTAAAAATTGGTGATCACGTTTCAGGCGAGGGTCATATTGTTTGCAACCTTTGTCGCAACTGTCGCGCAGGTCGTCGCCACCTATGCATGAACACAATAAGTGTGGGGGTAAATCGGGATGGGGCATTTGCTGAGTTCATCTGCATTCCGGAATCCAATGTATGGAAACACGAAAGTGGAATAGATCCTGATCTCGCTGCAATATTTGATCCCTTGGGCAATGCGGTTCATGTCGCCCTCTCCTTCCCCCTTGTGGGCGAAGATGTACTAATTACAGGGGCTGGCCCGATTGGACTGATGGCAGCGCAGATCGCTCGCTTTGCGGGTGCACGTTACATAGTTATAACTGACATCTCCGAAAAGAGGTTGGAGCTTGCTCGCACGATGGGAGTTGATGTTGCAGTCAACGTTGCGACCGAAGATCTTCACGGTGTCATGAGAAAGCTAGGAATGACTGAAGGATTCGATATTGCATTTGAAATGAGTGGAGCCCCAGCAGCACTCCCCCAGATTCTCGACACAGTCGGACACGGAGCACGCGTCGCTTTGCTGGGCTTACCCAGCAAACCCATTGAAATCGATTGGTCCAAAGTCATCACCAACATGGTGACCATTAAAGGTATTTACGGTCGAGAGATGTTCGAGACGTGGTACGCGATGACCGCGATGATCAAGAAAGGTCTTGATATTGCACCTGTGATAACGCACCGAATGCACTACACAGAGTGGGAGAAAGCCTTTGAAATTGCCGGTCGCGCTGATGCCGGAAAGATTGTTTTAGATTGGAGCGAGAATGCTTAATGATGTGCGATTGCAAATTCTTGACGAGTTATCCGAGATTGATAAGGCAGGCACGCATAAATCTGAGGCGAAGATAACTTCTACGCAAGGTGCTCACCTTACGATTGATGGGGAGCCATTTATCAATTTCTGCGCAAACAACTACCTTGGTTTGGCCAACCATCCTGAAATTATCAGCGCAGTGAAAGAGAGTTTGGATGAGCGCGGTTACGGGCTCTCGAGCGTGCGGTTCATCTGCGGCACTCAAGATATACACCTAGAACTTGAGGCGCGGCTCTCGCAATTCCTTTCGCAGGAAGCCACCATCCTCTTTCCATCCTGCTTTGATGCAAATGGAGCGATCTTTGATGTCTTAATGAAAGAGCA
>CAIZHC010000090.1 GCA_903932705.1 uncultured Actinomycetes bacterium
ATGCGTGAGAGCGATGTTGATGGCGTACTGGTTGGTGGAGCGAGCCTGGATCCAGAGGAATTCGCCCGTATAGCTAGGTTCCACCGCGTAGCCTCATAAGACGCTATCCTGTACCCCTGACCCGCAAGGGTCGAAGCCGTATACCCAATCGCACTAATTGTGCCGCCTGCTTGCAGGTGAGCCGTGTGAGGAAATAAAAGGAGCCTGACCGTGGTTTTAGCCTTATCAATACTTCAAGCGATTACCAGCGTTTTGATGGTTCTCTTGGTACTCCTTCACAAAGGTAAGGGAAGTGGACTCTCCGACCTCTTCGGTGGCGGAGTTTCATCTACCTACGGCGGATCCTCTGTTGTTGAGAAGAACCTTGATCGAATCACTATCGTTGTTGGTGGACTCTGGTTCGCTGGCGTAGTGGCCCTGGGTCTCTACCTCAAGTAAGAGCTTTCAGGTTAAATAGAAGTTTTCGAGTTTTAGCGTAATTTAGAGGGAGTCAAAATGGCAGGAAGTGCAATTCGTGGTAGTCGCGTTGGTGCTGGCCCAATGGGTGAAGCCGAGCGTGGTGAGGCGATAGCTCGTTTCCGCGTCTCTTACTGGTGTGCAAATGGCCATGAAACTCGTCCATCCTTTGCTGAAGATGGCACAGTTACTATTCCAAATGAGTGGGATTGCCCTCGTTGTGGCTACCCAGCAGGTCTTGATAAAGATAAGCCACCTATGCCTGTCAAGAATGAGCCTTACAAGACCCACCTTGCTTATGTTAAGGAGCGTCGCACCGAGGCCGAGGCTGAAAAGATTTTGGGAGATGCCCTCGCTAAATTGCGCGGCGACGACTAAATCTTCTTGAGCTCCGCAATTATTGAGTTAAGTCCAGCTTCGCGATTCTTCAGGTGAATGCGCACGACTGGGAACTTTCTATCGGCTAGTGCCTGACCATCACCAAGCGCTTGTGCCATTAACAAGGTGTGGAATGTGAAACTCTGATGGGGGATTGCTAGATCTCCAGCGTTTTCACCTGTGATCTGCAGGAATGCACCATTGTGTTGTCCACCTTTATGGAACTGACCCGTTGAATGAAGGAATCGTGGTCCCCAACCAAAGGTTGTGCCCCTACCACTCTTGGCAGCGATGAGTTCGCGTAACTCCGGTGCTTTGTTATCAATTCCGCGAGCGAGGTAAGCCATGATTGCAAAGTAGTGAGCATCAATCTTGAGGAGATCGCGTAATTGACCTTCGAGTGAATCAGATTGTGAAGAACTGTAAATCGCCAAAATATCATCTTCATAGTTTGCTTTGAATTTTGGAACTCGTCCGTCGTTCCACGTTGAGAGGAGCGCACCAGTGCGCTCTTTGGCTTCAGTGACATTCGGTTGATTAAATGGATCGACGCGCAAGCTGTAACTAAGGAGCGCCGTTACCCACTCCCAGAGAATAAATTGTTCTCCGAGCGTTCCCTCTACTGTGAGATCTGATTGGCCATCCTTTGCAAATGAAATTCGCAAAGCGCTTCCGGCAACTGGAGAAGTTGCAGATTCAATAGCGATAGGAAGACGACCGGTTTGATTTTTTCCAGTTGACTCCGCGACGAGCTGTTCAATCCAATCTGAAATACCTGGCAAGGTGGAATTGGAATCATAGAAGGCTACATTCTGTTCACCTTTATCGAAGATTGCAGCTGCTATTTTTACTGCGACCGAACCCGGAGCAGTGAATGTTGCTGCTGCCGCTGCTGCATCGTCAATCAATATGGATGCATCTACGCCGATAAGAGATGCTGGGACTAGTCCAAAGGCAGAGAGGGCGCTATATCGACCGCCAACATTGGGATCAGCATTAATAGTACGGAGCCCATCTGCACGCGCAGACTTATCGAGTGGAGAACCTGGATCGGTCACAATCACAAAGTGATCTGCGGGATTTAAGCCCGCATCTTGAAATACCTTGGTGAAGAAGGCCTTGTGAGATGCTGTTTCAATTGTTGAACCAGACTTTGATCCAACCACGACCAATGAATGTGCCAGATCTGATGGGATTGCAGCTTTAATTTGATCAGGATCAGTGGTGTCTAGGACGGTGAGTTTCTTTCCATATGTCTTGGCAATGACTTCTGGTGCAAGTGAGGAACCACCCATGCCCGCTAGAACAATGGTTGTTATCTCTTTGGAGCGAGCCCATGCTGTTAGTGCGTCGAGCTCTGGAAGTAAGGCGCGAGATGAGACCGGTAGATCAATCCAATTAAGTTGAACTGATGCTTCGGCTTCAGCTTCAACTCCCCAGAGGGTGTGATCTTTTGCCGCAAGGCGATCAACAACCGCGTTAAGGGAGGCAACAGTCGCTTCTGAGGCGAGATCTAGAGCTGAACCAGATGCATTAATCATTTAGGAGACCGCACTCACATTATCTAGTAGTTCTTGCCAGGCATCGGCAAATTTCTTTACTCCATCTTTTTCTAAGAAAGCCACGACATCTTCGAAATCAATACCAGCCGCTTTAAGGGCGGCAAAGTGGGCATGTGATGCTTCAAAGTTCGGGGTAATGGTGTCGCCACGTACTGCTCCATGTTCACGAACTTCGTTCAAAGTACCTTCAGGCATTGTGTTCACGCAATGTGGGGCAATCAATTCGATTACATAACGAGTTGAGTCATAATTCTTATCTTTAACGCCGGTCGAAGCCCAGAGCGGACGTTGCTCTGCAGCGCCGTGAGAAGTGAGTGACTTCCATCGATCTGACTCGACAACCTTGAGATAAGCCTCATATGCCAAGACCGCGTTAGCGATTGCTGACTTTCCGCGGAGTGGAGAATCAGGGCTGATCGCATCAAGACGTTTATCAATTTCGGTATCGATGCGAGATACGAAGAAAGATGCAACAGAGTGGATACCGGCGAGGGGGAGGTCCGCAGCCAGGCGATCTTCAAGTCCAGCGAGGTAAGCATTCATCACCATCTCGTAACGCGCAACGGAGAAGATTAATGTGACATTAACGCTAATACCCGCCGCTGTGAGCTCGCGGATTGCGGGGAGTCCTTCCAGAGTTGCTGGAACTTTGATGAGCAAATTTGGACGCGCGATCTGGTTCCAGAGTGACTTTCCCTGCTCCAGAGTCTTCTCTGTTTCATGAGCGAAGAAGGGGTCAACTTCAATGCTTACTCTGCCATCTACACCATTTGTGTTCTTGTAAATCTCGGTGAAGAGATCGCACGCTGAAGTTACATCCGAGGTTGTTAGCGCGTTGACGATTGAGGCTGTATCCGCACCTTGAGCTTTGAGGGCTAGGACGTCCTCTTTGTAGAGAGCAGAACCTTTGATCGCGGCGGAGAAGATACTTGGATTGGTGGTTACTCCCACAACGCTGGAGTCAGCGATTAATTTCGCCAAGCTTCCGCTCTGTAGGCGATCACGTGATAGATCATCGAGCCAGATGGAAACTCCTGCATCGCTGACTGCTTGGAGATTTACTGACATTACGCTCTCGCTCTCTCAATGGAAGCCTTTGCAGCCGCTACTACTGCCTCTGGAGTAAACCCAAACTCTTTGAAAAGTATTCCTGCAGATGCGGATGCGCCAAAGTGATTGAGCCCAATTGATACACCAGCATCCCCAACATATTCACGCCATCCGGCAGTAACACCAGCTTCAATGCTTACGCGAGCTTTGATGGCTGCAGGAAGGACTGATGTTTGGTACTCCGGAGATGTTTCGGCAAACCATTCCAGGCAAGGAGCACTTACAACGCTCGCCTTAATTCCATCAGCAGCGAGCAGTTCTGCAGCTTTGAGTGCGAGTGCAACCTCAGAGCCAGTTGCAATCAATATAACGTCTGCTTGACCTTCAACCTCATTGAGTACATAAGCACCCTTTGAAACGCCTTCGGCGCTAGCAAAAACTTCGCGATCAATGACTGGAAGGTTCTGCCGAGAAAGTGCAAAGCCGGCAGGCTTAGCCCGGGTGATCACCTCACGCCATGCGATAGCAGTTTCATTTGCATCAGATGGACGAATCACTGCAAGATTTGGAATCAAGCGAAGAGATGCAACATGTTCAACGGGTTGATGTGTTGGACCATCTTCGCCAAGTCCGATGGAATCGTGAGTCCACACAAATGTGACAGGCAGATTCATAAGAG
>CAIZHC010000091.1 GCA_903932705.1 uncultured Actinomycetes bacterium
ATACCGCAGCAATAAATAGAGTTGTAACTTTCCAGGGGCACTTTGTTGAAAACTATGTTGCTCCAACTCAGAATGTAGAGGGAGTTGGTTATCGCGATCTCTCCGCCGGACTATTTCTTCTCTCCGACAATCGGGCGATATTGGTTGTCCGTGGATTTAACGATGGCTCGATTAAACCAACCACGGGAGATATAACAATCGAAGGTCGCCTCTATCCGCGCCAACAAGAGGACCACGGGTTAAATTCAGCAACTTCTCTGGGAAGACTCGACCCCGCTTTAGTCGCAGGAAAGGGCTACAACCTCTTCGATGGTTATGTAATCGCGATGAAGGAAACTGACTCAACTGGAAAATTAGTTGCTGGAGATCGCGTTCCCGCTCCGGTTCTCACGCAGTCGATCTCTGGGTTTTACTGGCAGCACATCTCATATGTGGTTATCTGGTGGTTTATGGCGCTTCTCGTTCTGGCAGCTCCATTTATCTCAAGGCGCAACTCAAAACTCCATGAAATGGCCGATAAGGTGGGGGCATGAAAAAGGGATTAGAAGGCGCTCTTCAACGCTATCGCGTCATGGCAATCTGGTCTGGATGTATGTCACTTCTTTTGTGGTTCCTTGAAGTGCCCGAAAATCACATACTTCATCACTATTCAGGTGCGCAGGTACGTTGGGCTTGGATTGCAATTGTCCATGGATTTACTTATCCCATCTACGTTGTGGCCGCATTTAATTATTGCCTCAAAGCACGAAAGAGTTTCCCTTCAACCATCATCTTTATATTGGCTGGAACCTTGCCGATCGCTTCATTTATCGCTGAGCGCAAAGCAATGAGTGATTTCAAAGCGCGCTGAGTAATAACAGACATGACTAACCCATTAAAGCGCGCCATCAAGGCGATGCTTTATCCGCTCTATGAATGGCGCTTGCTGCGCCAGTTGGACTTCACTCAGACCCCTCACCATGTAGGTGTAATTCTCGACGGAAATCGTCGCTGGGCGAAGACCAATTTTGGGGCAACCCCCGAGGAAGGTCATCGCGCTGGAGCTGAAAAAATCATCGAACTTCTCAATTGGTGCGAAGAAGCCGACGTCACGATCATCACCCTCTGGCTTCTCTCAACCGATAACCTCAATCGCGATGCTGACGAACTCGACGCGCTACTCAGAATTATCGCCGCCGCTGTTGATCGACTTGATGAATTGGGTAAGTGGGAGATCAAACCTCTCGGAGCGCTAGAACTTCTTCCAGAGTGGCTGCAAGTAAAACTTCGCGATGTTGAACTTCGAAGTAAGGGACGTACCAAAGTCGTAGTAAATGTGGCTATTGGTTACGGCGGTCGCCATGAGATTGTCGATGCGGTACGACACTTCATTCAAGATGGAATTTCAGAGGGAAAGAGTGCAGAGGAAATCTCAAGCTCCCTCTCCATTGATGAGGTAAGCAAACATTTATATACCGCTGGCATGCCTGACCCGGAATTAGTTATTCGCACATCAGGGGAGCAACGCCTCTCCGGCTTCTTGCTCTGGCAGTCAGCGCATTCAGAGTTCTACTTCTGTGAGGCATATTGGCCAGACTTCCGCCGCGTCGATTTCTTACGCGCCTTGCGCGCATATGCCCAGCGCCACCGCCGTTTTGGTCGCTAACCAGATCTTGATTCGCCCCCTTTAAATTAACCTTTCGATACCGCGTGTCGCCGACCCCCGAAGGCTCGCGAGTTTTACTTTATGAGGCATAAGTTCTATTTGTCCCCCTGCAAATAGAAGCCGCCCGGATACTTATAAATATTGGGAAAGCGCGAGGACCTCTTGGCAAAGAGCCAAATTAAAGGCCGCAAGACTTATGTGATTGATACCAGCGTTCTTCTGGCAGATCCGGCGGCGTTAGCCCGCTTTGCCGAGCATGAGGTCATCATCCCGATAGTCGTCATCGGGGAGTTAGAGACAAAGCGCGACCACCCCGAACTTGGATATTTCGCAAGAGCTGCCCTGCGCACCCTCGATGACCTACGCATCAGCCATGGCCGCCTCGATCAATCCATCACCATTAATGAGCAGGGTGGCACCATCAAGGTGGAGCTCAACCACTCAGACCCAACCTCTCTTCCAGCCGGGTTTCTACGCGACGGTTCAAATGACTCTCGCATCCTGGCCATTGCTAGGAACCTTATGGCCGAAAGCCGCGAGGTTGTTCTGGTCACCAAGGATCTACCTCTCCGAGTGAAGGCCTCCTCGGTCGGAGTGGAATCTGAGGAGTACCGTCATGAACTCGCTTCGAGTTCTGGCTGGACTGGAATGGTCGAAGCTAACGTTGGGGGATCTCTGATTGATGCCCTTTACGAAAATGAGCGGGCGCCTCATGAGTTGGCCAAAGAACACCCTTGCCATACTGGAATTGTTTTGCACTCTGAGAAGGGAAGCGCGCTCGCTCGCGTAACTCCCGATAAACA
>CAIZHC010000092.1 GCA_903932705.1 uncultured Actinomycetes bacterium
AAGATCAACATCCGTAAAGTCGCGAGTTGCGCGTCCTTCCCATGTGGAACGAGAGCGACCATGCGATTTACCTGTCATTTCGAGTCGACCAGCAGGTTTATCGTGGCGAAGACGCAAGCCACCCTTAGAACCTACCCATGTAGTTGTGTGAGTGTGTTCGGCATATCCGAATAGTTCAATTTCATCGGCCTTTGACTTCTTGAAGAGTTCTCCAAGTTCCGGTGCGAAGCTCTCGAATACATCAGGGCCGGTGGCATGGTGCGCCGCACCCCAGTCACCCATTGCGATGTTCTGTAGCAGAGGTGCTTGATCATCAGCTTTGCCTGCAGCCTTCGCTACAGCACCAGCCTCTTTTGCAATTGCGGCAATCTCACCAGCTTCAATGTTTGTGCGACTAACTGAACCAGTTGCTAGACCACCTTCAACGGCAACGAATGCAATCACCGTAACAGTTTGTTCTGCAATCACTCCGTTAGTTGTGAGAGTGCTACTTGCCCAACGAAGGTTTGCCTGACTCTTTGATTCAACGATAACAATGCAATCGTCGTACTCGGCTGCCGCTGTGATCTTCTCGATTAACTCTTGTGGCGCGATCATTTTCCAGCCTCCGCAACGGTGTTGAGAACATTTACTTTGTCGAATACAGCTGCAGGGCAGCCATGACTTACCGCCGCAACCTGGCCAGGTTGAGCCTTGCCACAGTTAAACGCACCACCAAGTACATAAGTGGAAGGGCCGCCCACCGCCTTCATTGAACGCCAGAAATCAGTGGTCGTCGCTTGGTAGGCAACATCTTTTACTTGTCCAACGATCTCACCATTCTTAATGCGATGGAATTGCTGGCCAGTAAATTGGAAGTTGTAACGTTGCATATCAATCGACCAAGAGTTATCACCCTTAATCAAAATTCCATCTTCAATGCCTGCAATCAAACCTGCCATATCAGGTCCATTTGGATTTGGTTGCAGCGAGACATTTGGCATTCTTTGAATAGGGACGTGGCTGGGGGAGTCTGCAAAGGCGCAACCATTGCTGCGATCTCGTCCCGCGCGTGCGGCGATGCGGCGATCTAATTGATAACCAACTAAGAGACCATCTTTGATGATGTCCCAACGCTGCGCCTCAACTCCTTCATCGTCATAACCGACCGTGCTCAAACCATGAGGTGTCACGCGATCTCCCGTGATGTTCATGAGATTAGATCCGTACTGCAACTTATTGAGGTTATCGATGGTGGCAAATGAAGTTCCCGCATAGTTGGCTTCATAACCAAGCGCACGATCAAGTTCTGTTGCGTGTCCAATTGATTCGTGAATGGTGAGCCAGAGATTGCTTGGATGAATAAGAAGGTCGTATCGCCCTGCCTCAACGGAAGGAGCTGCTACCTTCTCCGCGAGAAGAGTTGGAAGTTCTGCAATCTCAGCATCCCAATCCCAAACAGAGTTGCCCATCCACTCCCAGCCATAACCGGCAGGTTGAGCGAGAGTGCGCATTGATTCAAAACCATTCTCGCCAACATTTACCGCTTCAATGGCAGTCTGCATTCTTACGCGTTGTTGAGTTGTAGAAGTTCCATATGAGTCTGCATAGTGCTTCTGCTCTTTGACGAACATGGTGAATGCCGAAGCAAAGTTAACCGAATCAGATTTCAATAGAGATGCATTGAGCTCTGAAAGTCGCGCAACCTTTTCTGCGCCAGAAACATCAAATGGATCAATCTCGTACTCGCTCACCCATGTCTTATTTGCGTAGATAGGTTCTGGAGCGAGTGCAATCTCTTCAGTTGAGAGTGGACCACTTGTGATTGCCATCGCGACCGCAACTTTGGCGAGCTCTCGAGCTTTATCAGCGCTGATTTCAGGTGAGGAAGCGAAACCCCAAGCCCCATTTACAATGACACGAACTCCAATTCCTGTGACACTCTCATCAGTTTGAGTTTCAGGGGTGGTGTCGCGAAGTTGCAGTACACCGGTTCGAACTCGCTCTACGCGAATATCCACGTGGGATGCGCCGAGGGATAGTCCAGTCTGAATGGCAGCGTCCGAAACCGCGTTGAGCGGCAGAGCTAAGAAATCGGGATCAACGTGATGAGTCATAAGCAGACCTTACATCCCGTATCCTTGGGTCTCAGAAGAGTCGTCTGGGTCACCGCGTTGAAGAAACACCGCTCTTAAGAGCGCTCTGTACGCTCACCGAGGAAAGTCCGGACTCCGTAGAGCAAAGTGATGGCTAACAGCCACCCGGGGTAACCCGCGGGAAAGTGCCACAGA
>CAIZHC010000093.1 GCA_903932705.1 uncultured Actinomycetes bacterium
CAACAATGGATTCCCAGATATGTTTTCCTAGAGTCGTATCAAAAGTTCCGATGAGTTCAACAATTTCAGGTTGACGGTGTACAAGATAAGGGCGTCCTGAAAGATCAACAGCTGCTTGCACCAGAACTTCATCGAGTGGCACAACGGCATCGCCGAAGCGACGAATACCAGCCTTGTCACCAAGCGCTTCACGCAGCGCTTGCCCAAAGGCGAGGGAGGTATCTTCAACGGTGTGGTGAGAGTCAACATCAACATCACCAGTCGTACGAACAGTAAGGTCAAAACCTGCATGCTTACCCAATTGCGAGAGCATGTGCTCAAAGAATGGAACTCCAGTTTTGATATCAATAAGGCCGCTTCCATCGAGATTCAACTCAACTAAAACATCTGACTCTTTAGTTGTTCTCTTGACTGTCGCGACACGTGATGAGCTCATTAATTCATTCCTTTGCTAGGTAGGGAATTATTCCGCAATTTGACGCAGCGCTGCGATAAATTGATCATTCTCCGCTGGTGTTCCGATGGATACTCGTAAGAAACCACGTAAACCGATATCTCTAATTAAAATTCCTCGATCGAGAAATGCCTGCCACACTGCGCTTGGCTCTCCCTTGAATCCAGCAAAGAGTAAGAAGTTGGCAGCGCTTGGGACCACTCGATATCCAACTTCCGCGAGGGCTGCGGCAACGCGCTCCCGTTCAGTGACGATTACTTCAATCTCAGCCTGCATGGCAGGCGTGAATTCAAGCGCAGTTTCAGCTGCCGCCTGGGTGAGTGAACTCAAGTGATATGGAAGACGAGCCACTAGAGCAGCGTTAATCACAGCGGGCTTAGCAACTAAGTATCCGGTGCGAGCTCCCGCAAAGGCGAAGGCCTTACTCATGGTTCGAACCACAACAACGTGTGGGAAATCAGAGAGGAGAGTCAGGGCAGAGAGCTCCTCGGAGAATTCGGCGTAGGCCTCATCAACAATCAGGAGCGCTCCAACAGATCCAGATGCTTCCGCCAACTCTCTGAGATCTGCAATAGGCGTCGAAGTGCCCGATGGATTATTGGGAGTGGTGACAAAGACCAGGTGAGGAGATTTATCTCGAATTAATTTCTTCGCCTTTGCGATATCGATTCCAAAGTCTTCATCTCGACTTCCGGCAAACCAAGGGGTCTTAGTAATCTGCGCAATGAGGGGATGTACTGAGTAAGAGGGCGTAAAACCGAGAGCGAGATGATCCGCTCCCCCACACGCCAAGAACAAAGTCTGCAAAATTTCGTTGGAACCATTAGCGGCCCAGATATTATCTTCAGAGACTTCAACTCCAGTGCTCTGAGATATGTAATGAGCAAGCTTCTTGCGAAGGTTTACCGCGTCGCGATCTGGGTATCTATTGAGATCTGCAATCACACTTCCCAATCGGGCGGTCATGGCATCGACAACTTCTGCTGGCAGTGAGAATGGATTCTCATTGGTGTTGAGCGCTACTACATCGTTAATTTGGGGTGCACCGTACGGTGAGATATTACGTAGATCAGCGCGCAGCGGTAGCCAATACGGCCATTGCGATTGAACCATTACTTCTTCTCCTCAAATCTGGCGCTCATGGCTTCACCATGTGCAGGAAGGTCTTCGGCATTTGCCAAGGTAATTACCGTCGGTGCAATCTCATTGAAAGAGGTTTCGTCATACTCAATAAAGTTAACGCCCTTGAGAAAGGTCTGCACAGATAAGCCGCTTGAGTGACAGGCGCATCCCCCGGTTGGAAGAACGTGATTTGAACCAGCGGAGTAATCACCTAAAGATACTGGTGCAAATCGGCCCATAAAGACTGCTCCAGCGTTGCGAATCTCTGAAGCAACCGCCTTCACATCTTTGACATGCAATTCCAAGTGTTCGGCGGCATA
>CAIZHC010000094.1 GCA_903932705.1 uncultured Actinomycetes bacterium
ATCAGATCAGCGTTTTGAAACCCTTTCTGGTGGACAACAGGCGCGATTCCAAATTCTTCTCCTTGAAATTCAAGGTGCGACAATGCTCTTGCTCGATGAACCAACCGATAACTTAGATCTGGCCTCCGCCGAAGCCCTTGAGCGTGGCCTAAGTGAATACGAGGGAACTGTCTTGGCAGTGACTCACGATCGTTGGTTTACCCGCGGATTTGAGCGGTATCTCATCTTCCCTGAGAACGGCCAGGTGTATGAATCTAAAGAACCAGTTTGGGACTACTAACCCTTTAGTCGAGGAGCGCGAACTGCCCGGTTTCCAGGTAATGGCGCATGCGACGTTCAGTCTTCTCCAAGTATCCGGGAATCATCAGAAGATCATCCGCGGTAGTTGTTTCGAATAGATAATTGATGAGCACCAAGGAGCGGTTTGCGATTAGTAGTTCAAGTTCTTCCTCGGTGAATTCAGGAAGCGGAGCCACTGATTGATAGCCAGCCAAGACGTGCTTCTCGCGCTCCCGATCTTTGCGAAGGTAGAAGAATGTGATTGCTAAGTCCTGGAGAGGGAAGCCGATTCCCGCATCATCAAAATCAAGAATTGTCATCTTGCCTTCATTCCAGATGATGTTATCGAAATGCAAGTCGGCGTGAATGAGTTGAGGTTCAGCTCTCTCGCGCAACGTCTCAAATAATTTCTCACTTCGCTGATTGATCTCGCGGAGCAATTCATATTGAGATAGAGAAATCTCATCGTGTTCGTAGACAAATAGATTGTCTCTCTTAACCATCAAAGGCTTATCGATTGGCAGGAAGTTTGCGTAGCCTTCAGGTTTCCACTCTTTACTCAACTTATGCATGATTGCCATCTCACGACCGAGTTCGAAGAGCTGTTCGTCAGTGGGATCGTCTTCGACTACTTCGCCTTCTAGCCATGGGTAGATGACCACATCCAGATTGCCACCTTGATAGAAGAAATAATGATTCGAGAAAGGCTCACCTTGCAGATTCAAAATTGGAACCGGCGCAGTGATTGAGCCATCACGCTTAAGTTCTAGCAGCCATTGAACTTCTGCCCAAATGTGTTCTGGCCACTTGCGAGAATTGGTGCTAATTCGCATTGCATAATGAACGCCATCAGAGCCGAGAAACTTAAATGTGGAGTTGAATGCATGGTTGATGCATTCCATCTCTAGTGCAGTAATTCCATATTGAATCAGAACATCGTGAGCGAACTCCTGAAGGTGTTCAATCTGCTCTTCCTGGGTCATCTCTAAATAATCTGACATGAAAAACCTTTCATAACCTTTTACCGAGAACGGATGTTTCTTCCACTGTGTAGCCAAGTTTCTCGTAAAACCCGATTACCTTTGAATTTGAATTGCGGACCATCAGCATCGCCTTCGGTGCACCACGGGAGAGTAGCCAATCCTCGGCAGCCTCAACAAGGAGCCGCCCATTTCCAGCGTTCTGATGATCTGGGGAAATTCCTAGGTAGTAGTACCAACCGCGATGGCCATCAAATCCAACCACTACCGCGCCAATTAAAGAGGTGCCCGACTGCAGAATGAGAATGGTTGAATCCTTAGTATTTAGAGCCAATTCGAAATCTGCAACGGGATCATTTTGAGGCTTTACTAAGTCACATGATTTCCAGATAGAAATGACTTGATCTAGGTCGCCAACAGCCGCTTCTCGAATTCGATTATCGGACATGGGCCAAGCATTCCATAGCAAATTGATGGGGATTGCCTTTCTCCGTTAAAGTAGGGCAACTCAATATTCTTATAGCCTGACGATCGGAGCTTTGGTGAAGGCAACCCCTGAAGACCAAAATCTTCTCATCGAATTACAGTTGATTGACTCTCAAATTACTCAGGCAAAGGTAAAGCTCGCCGGGCTTCCCGAAATCGAGCAGATCACTGCGATTCACACACGCTTGGAAAATACTGCCGTTGAATTGGCTGTTGTAGAGACTGAATTGGCAGATGTAGCTATCGAACTACGCCGCAGCGAAGTGGATGTTGAACAAGTTGAAGATCGAATGAAGAAGGATGAGAGCCGCCTTAACTCCGGCCTCGGTACCCCCAAAGAGCTTGAGCAACTTCAGCATGAGTTGGTGACTCTGGCTAAGCGCAAAGCCGATCTTGAAGATGGCGAACTTGAAATTCTCATGAAGCATGATGGCGTCAAGGCCCGCGTGGATGAGCTGCTAAACGACCAGGTGGGATTAAAGCAGTTAGAACTTGAACTCAATGTTCGTCTTGAAAATTCAAAGGCCGAGATTGATAAATCTTTAGCTGAACTCGGTGCTGCTCGCGCCCAACTCGCCCCAAAGATCGACCAGGCGCTCGTCGAGCTCTATGACAAGGTACGCGCCACTGCCCATGGCGTAGGAGCCGCTCTTCTAATCGGCAACAAGTGCGATGGTTGCCACTTATCGATTAACGCCATCGAACTAGAGCGAATTAAGAGCTTGGAAGCCGATGAGATTATTCGTTGTGAGGAATGCCGCCGAATCTTGGTAAGAATTTAATGGCTCGCGATTTCGTAATCACGGCCGATGGCGGCTCTCGTGGAAATCCCGGTCCTGCCGCATATGGAGCAACTGTCTCAGAGAATGGCGTTTTACTCGCTGAGCTATATGACACCCTCGGAATTGCATCTAATAACGTGGCTGAGTACTCGGGGCTGATTGCTGGCCTTAAGAAAGCGCACGAGTTAGATCCAGAGGCGACAATTCATGTAAAGATGGATTCAAAGTTAGTTGTTGAGCAGATGTCCGGTCGCTGGCAAGTCAAACACCCAGCAATGCGCGAACTCGCTAAAGAGGCACGTTCGATCCATAAGATGGAGCTCATTTCCTTTCAATGGATTCCACGTGAAGAGAATTCACACGCTGATCGCCTAGCAAATAAGGCGCTAGATGGCGCAGTGCCATCCACCTCCAAGCCTCTCTTAAATAAACTGACAGAGCGGTTAGTTGCCGATGAAGTCCCAACCACGATTTGGTTTGTTCGACATGGCGAAACCACGCTCACACCAACGCGTCGTTTCTCCGGTATTGGGCCAATGAATCCACCGCTTACTGAAACGGGTATTGCCCAAGCTAAGGCGGTTGCCAAAGAG
>CAIZHC010000095.1 GCA_903932705.1 uncultured Actinomycetes bacterium
AGCAATGGGTGGAGATCAATGATGTGCGTACCAGGAGCACCGGTAGCAACCAACTTGATGACCATATATCCATTGGAGTTAAAGCCACATCCATAGCCAATGTAGTTGTTGTCGTAGGTTACAGCGAGAGTGTTATCAAGTTGAGTCCAACCAACACCCTTAATGCTGATGGTGAAGTAATCACCATTCTGGAATGTTGTGGTTGGGTCTCCTGCTTGACCACGAGCTACTGAATCTGGAGATGTTGAAGGGTCGAAAGCTGCGACACCCATTCCAGTGACTTTTCCAGTCTTGTCGTAGAAAGGCATGATGCTCTCTTTTACATAGAATGGAGATTGAGCTTCGATAACGCTTCCCTTAACCATCTGGATTACGTGGAATCCACCTAGGTTATCTGGAATGGTTACATCAGTTGAAGATGAACCGTTTACGACAGTTGCTGTACCGAGTGGAATTGCGTTGAAGGACCAGCAAACACCGGTGCAGTTAACGCGGTTACCGACGACAGTTGACCAGACGATTTGATAGGTGCCATCAACTGCAACCTGAGAAGTTTTGACATTAACCTTGGAGAGAATGTCGCCACTTGACTTAGAGAGCGTCATGACTGCCTTAGTAGCTGGATCTAGTCCAACGGTGGACAAGGTGGTACGAAGCGTGGTTGTTGGTTGGACATCTGCAGGGAAGGTAACTGAAGGCTTTCCAACACCAGGATCATTTGTTACGACGAATGGAAGAGAACCGCCGTTTGCATAAGGAACTGGTGATTGAATGATGTTCATGTAGGTAACACCGATAGCGTCGCCGACATTTACATAGTGAACTCCACGTGGACCGGCTGCACGAATTACTACCTGACCTGTTCCGCGAGTCCAGAGAGCTTGCATCTCACCAGCCATGTTGTTATCCCAGTGAACTGCTGCTCCAGCTGTATAAAGCGTTGCACCCATACCTGTATAGGTAATTGTGATTGGGGTACCGATTGGACCGCTTGTTGGAGAGATAGTCAACGCACGAGTTGTCTGGTAGCCACCATGTGCAACGGCGGCTCCATTTACAACTGCGTAGATATCGTGCACCCCACCGAAGTCTTCAGGCACCTTGCTTGCGAAGGAGAATGCTCCAGCAGCATCTGTGGTGACTGTGGCCATGTTTAGGTTGAACTTAGAGATGCTATCTCCCAAGTAGTTCACTGAGCTTGGTTGTACATCAGCAACCCAAGTTCCTGAAGCAGTTCCCCAAGTGAGTTGAAGCGTTGTGCTTGCAGGAAGGCCAGTTCCGGAGACAACCATAGGTGACCCAACTACTCCCTGATTTGGAGTCACGGTCAGATTGAGCATGGTTGATGGGACTGTGAAGGCATCAGACTTCACACCTGTGAATGGAAGTGGTGCGACATTTGGGATACCAGTTGGTGCCACCAAGGTGATTGGTGTGTATTGGGTATCAGCACCTAGGGCCGGGGCCACCAGGAATACCGATAAGAGCGACACTACGACGCCTTTTGCTACTAGTGCTAATCGGGGTGAAGCTATTTTGGTTTTCATGATGGACCCTTTCCTAAGTTTGATTATTGGTTGTTGTGTAGGAACCGCGTCAGAGGTTCTTACCTTTATTTAGTTGTAGGTACTGGTATTAGTTTGTTGGTACTGCGTACAAGGTAAGCAGTGAGGTGGCGGTGAAGTTCGACTGCCAGACTCCAACTGCACCTTTCAGAGCAGGGATAACAGGGACTGTGCGGTAGTAGCTGACACGGTCATAAACGGTGCGACCAGAAGCATCCTTTACGCGAAGACCATTAGCTCCGAGGCGAGGTTGAAGCTTTGTAGCCAATACCTTGACTGAGTCTTGATCCTTGGTAACAACTGTTACCTTGAAGTTAATAACACCCAAAGTGTTATAAAGACCAGGAGCTGTGCCTGTCTTCAACACGCCACTCCAGAATGCGACTCCACTGTGGTTTCCGTAAGTGAGTGGAATTGGTGTTGCAACACCGGCTACCTGAATGCTGGCACTTGCAACGTTGGTGCTGTCGAGTACTGCGCCACCGAGGTCTGAATCATTTCCATAGACACGGAAGACAATGGTCTGTCCAAG
This sequence comes from uncultured Actinomycetes bacterium, assembly GCA_903932705.1. GTDB lineage: Bacteria > Actinomycetota > Actinomycetes > Nanopelagicales > Nanopelagicaceae > PALSA-747. The sequence goes on from CAIZHC010000095.1 coordinate 2,098, forward strand.
AATGTATTGGCTAGTCACTGCGCAGCTAACGCCGAAACGTGGAGCGAGAGCTCCGGTAGATCCGCTTGCAAGCACTTCATCAACATAGAGACTGATTGGGCTTGGAGTAGTTCCTTGAACTGGTGTACCAATCTTTACAGTGATTGGAGTTGCGTTTGCAACTGTGAAACCAACAGTGTCAGTTGGTGTCAATGTGGCATTCAAAACTGTAGCTCCTGGAGCTGCGGGTGCCCATGTGCACTTAGCAACGAATGGTGCAACTGTTGTCGTGGCAATTGCTTCGCAACCCTTAATAACGTTGGTACCTACAGAGAAGGCAACGTTTCCTGGTGCTCCAGCTGTAGCCACGATGATTGCAGGATCAAGACCGAAGACTGAGCTTCCGCCTGAGAGGACGAGAGTTGGTGTTGCTGCCGCAGCGAATGCTGGAGTACCAACTAGTGCAGTACCTGTAATGGCGAGAGCCACTATCAGGGTTTTGGTTGACCTTATTTTCATTGCCTTTGCTCCTTTTGGTTGAGAATTAATTTTCGAGAATTACTTTGTTGTAAATGAGCCAGAGATTGTCAGGGTGAGTGCGCCAGAATCCTTTGTGCCTGCAGCGGTAGCTGCGACTGGGAATCCTCCGGTGAACTTAAGAGTTCCGGTAGCGCCTGCATACTTTCCTGTGCCGCCTGTGATGATGACATTTCCACTGATGGTGACATTTGTTGGTGCAGCGCCATCTTTAGCGTGAGCTGAAGCATTTGGATCGAATGTGGCCTTCAAGGTGTTGGTACCGTCGGAGATAGTTCCGGCACCAGAAATTGTTGCGTCTTGACCTGAAGGTGAAGAAGATCCAGAACCTGTTAGCTGTGTGAGTCCAAGTGTTGTTCCAGTGCCGGTTGCAGTCACTGTTCCTTGAACATCAGAGTCACTCCAGTTCATTGAGATCTTGCCGGTATACGTTGCGTTAATCGTCATTGACTTACTTGAACTAGATGCAGATGTAGATGTCTTAACTGGGACTGGCTTCTTTGTGCTCCAGCCTGCAGGACATTTAGGAGCTGCTGCTTTTACTACCTTTGAAGCAGTTCCCTTGTAGCAAGTAATTGACTTTGTAGCAGCGTTAGCAGCTGTACCTGTCACAATGCCTGCAACGAGTGCAAACACGACAAAAGCACTAACTCGCTTGGTGTTGTAAATCCGCGTCATTTCTAATACCGCCATCTCTTTTTCGTTTCCTTGATACGAGAATTGTTGCCCTGCAGGCGTCCAAGGTCATCCATATTCACTGGGGCTAGCACTTGGGGGAATATCTACTGGGTCACATGGATTTCTCAGTGATGTGACCTAGAAAACATTGATCTGCTTTACTTATAAGTAGTGAGGGGTAGCCCTCACGATAATCAATGTTTAGTACTTGCTATTTATTACGAAAGTAATCGTGCGGAGACGATATAGCGCTTAGGTGCTGGTCCTATGAACTGAAATGGGTAGCACGTACTCAAAGTGAGTGTTGCAGTAGGTGTTGGGACAATCACCGTTCGGTCGTTGGCTAGAACTATTCGCATTCTCGTGACCGAATATTTGAAAGTTCCGCTACTTGTTTTAACAATAATCAGGTCACCTTTTACAAGTCTTCCGAGCTTTGAGAATACAGAATCGCGATGACCAGATAGAACTGAGTTGTCTTTTACACCTGGCATGACACTATTTACATAATGCCCCACGCCCTCTTTGAGATCCTTCTCATCAGTTCCCTGAACAATCGGATAAACCTCTGCAAGTTTAGGAATTGAAATTATTCCTATCACTTCACCAAGCTTTATCGGAGAATAGAGAGCGTTAACAACTGGTGGTTTGCTCAGCTTTATCGTTTCTAATGCCAGGCTACTCTTGAAATTGTTCATCCGGTGTATCTGGACAAGGGCTACCCCCGTACTCACACCGCCCGCAGTCAAAGCCAGGATTGCAAGTACGAGGATAGGTTTCCTCGCGTTCTTCATTGAACCTCTTTAAATCTTTGGACTTCTCTTTAAACCAAGTGCTACTCCGCCTACGACCATAATTGCTATTCCGATAAAGAGGAGGTTGAACCAAGGAGTTGATGTCTTTGGAAGCAATCCGCCAGTTTCAGTCGGAGTAACAGCAGCAGGAGGTGTAACAGTTGTTACAGGAGCCATAAGTGGTGGCAATTCATTGTTGTACTGGATCACCGTGAGATCTTCTCCGGCGGCGAGAACAATCGTTCCGTTGTTCTCTCCCACTATTTTGAAACTACTGATGTAGTTGGGGAAGATCACACTGTCTTCTTCACCTAACACATACGTTCCTGGTGCAAGTACATAGGTCCGCCCTACTCCGCCAACGCCAAGAGCAGGACTTCCTGCTACATCTTGACCGTGGTGACGTAACCACAATGTGAAGTCAGCTGGAGTTGCGGTGCCGCCATATGAGTTATTCACAACTTTGATCACGTGAAGAGTGCCAGTGGCTGGCACAACTACTACTGGGACGACAGGAACGACTACCGGCACGACGACTGGTTCCGCTGCTGCCGTGCAAGTAAAAGTCTGAGCTGCAAGTATCGGCAAACTTCCGTTATAAACCTGGATCGAGTTGGTTCCATTTCCAAGTAAGGAAGAGGTTAGAACTACTTTCAGATTACTTTGAACCCAACTTCCTGCAACTGCACTCGCTCCGTTAATTGTGATTCCCGTAATTGTCTCGGGGAAAACCCCATTAATCGTGACCGCATTTGGACCACTAACAACGCATTGACTTGGTGATATGGAATCGATTCTTGATGCCTGAGCTGGGGAGCCAGCTGGTACCACTGCCACAGGTGCGCATGCATCATTAATAATTGTGTTGGTATCAAGTGTTACGGCTCCTGTTCGGGCCATGAGAGAGCCACGAATTGTGGCGCCAGTAGTCGCAGTGACTGAAATGAGTGCATCAATATGGCCGACAAATGTCGAGTTCGTTCCTAGAGTTGCAGAGGAAGTTACCTGCCAGAAGACGTTGCACGCTTGTGCCCCATTTGTTAACTGCACAATGCTCGCACCTGCTGTTGTTAAAGAATCAACGGCGGTAAAGACGAAGACTGCATTGGGATCGCCGTTGCCATTAAGAGTCAAAGTTCCGGTGAGACTTGCTGCGGTTCCAATTGCATAGGCGCCAGGAGTAAGAGTTCCTGCAGCAAGTGGATAACTGCTGGAGGGTTGCGAAGTTGCGGCCAAATAAGCTGTGCTGGCACTGGATTGACCTGCAATCGCTAAGGCATCGTTTGAGTGAAGACCACCAGAAAGACCTGGCGGAAATCCTGTAATTGATGATCCAGCTGCTACACCTACAAAACTGCCAGCCGTTCCTGATACAACAGTTGCTCCAGTATTGGTGACTCCACTTGCTCCAAGTACGCCAAATGAAGCGGAATTTGCCAGATCAATTCGGGTTGCTGCCTCGGAGATTGAGGGAGGAAGTACAAGATAAACGCCAATTATCAAGGCTAAAGTGGCTGTAGTTCGTTTGAAAGTCTTGTTCATCGTAAGCCTCTTCCAGATGCATACTGCTGGCGCAAACCCAAGATAGGTTTAAACTCCAATTGGCAGATTACGACTAATAGATGGCGATACCCTGTCTAGTGGTTGTAGATGGACTCACACTTATTTGTAAACGATTTACTTGATATGCCCTTACACTGAGCGAACGTAGAGTCAGTCGCGCAATGCGATTGCTAAATGGGTTTCTAACCCAGGTGAGCATTATGCAACACCCTCAAGAGATAGCTGACGTTCCTAACAATGTCCTGTTAGCGGAAGATGATCCTAAGGATCGTCTAGAAACTCGCTTACATTTAGAGTTGATGGGATTCATTGTGTACGACACGCCTACTAGCGTCGAGGCAAAAGAAATATTTAGCCAACGAGATTTCAGTCTGGTACTAATTCATTTTTCTATTAACCCACTACAAAGCTTAGAACTCTGTCGTTGGATTCGAGCAGAATCAAATGTTCCAATTATCATGATGACAAAGCGCGGTGAGTTGGTCGATGAGCAAATGGTCATGGCAGCAGGTGCAGATGATTATGTATCGAAACCAATAGATAGCAACATTTTAAGTTCCAGAATCGTTCAACAAATTCGTCGTGGGCGAGGCCAGCGTTCTCCACGAGCAAATATTCTTGTATGGGGAACCATGAAGATGGATCTCAGTAACCACGAATTCAGCGTCGCAGATAAGGAATTACACTTAACAAACACTGAATTTCAATTCCTTCAATTGCTGATGGAAAATCCGCAACGAATCTTTACTCGCAATCAGATTCTAGAAGCTATTGGAGTAATGAAGGGCGTAGGCAGCAACCAGTTGGTTGATACCCACGCCAGTCGACTTCGTAAGAAGATCCGCGAACACGGTGGACCGGAAGTTATAAATGTAATTCGAAGCGTTGGATTTAGGTTAGTCGATTCTCCTCACGGAGAGCTCGATCTTCTTGAGTCTAAAGTAATTTAGATTGTTAGCGACCTTTACCAGGATTTAGCACGCCGCTAATCGGCACAACACTATTTGCAGGAAATCCACCGCGAGCTGCATGCTCCCGAATTGCTTCCTCAGATGATGCATCATAAATGCAATAAATCTTGTCGCCAGCTGCATAACTTTCGACCCATTCGATGGCAGCACCTTCGGAGTGCATGGCATCGAGAACTCCGTTACTTACCTTAGAAATATTTGCAATATCTTCTTCGCCCAGTGCTCCAGCTCCGGGAATTTCTCTTTCAATGATGTATCTCTGCATGATCGCTCCTTTCAAGTTGCGGACTGGTGGGATAAGAGTCCTCGGATATTTTCCTGGAGTAAATGGATTTTAGGTACTAATAAAAAGGAGGCGTAGATGGAATACTGAAGTTATGCGCCATCTCTTACTCGGATCTGGTTTAGCTCTGCTCTCGATTGCTGGACTTTTTCATCTCTACGTTTTCTATCTGGAGAGTGTGGCTTGGACGAGGCCCAAGACCTGGAAAACATTTAAAGTTCCATCCCAAGAGCATGCAGAGATCATCCGCCCCATGGCGCTAAACCAAGGTTTCTACAATCTATTTCTTGGAGTGGGCATCCTTATTGGATTGGCCTTGGTGAACTCTCACTCCACAATCGCTTACACACTATTGATTTCATCTGCGACCTCAATGGTTGGGGCAGGAGTTGTTCTGATGGCCAGCGTCAAAGGCAGTGCGCGGGCGGCGGCGATGCAGGCACTTCCTCCATTTTTGGGAGTAGTTTTTCTGCTCCTAGGATTCAATCAGTAGTCAAGAGTTACAAATTTGGTATCGACTCAGGTTGCATAATTGTAAATTCAGGTCGGATCCGAATCTTGAAACCTAACTTTTCATAGAGCCTTATTGCATCCACATTGGCTGCACCAGTGTGGAGAAAAGGCGTCATGCCTTCATCCTGAATTCCGGCAGCGACCGCTTTAACGAGCCGAGCTGCAAAACCTCTACCACGATATTCCTCATCAGTGCAGACAGCGCTAATTTCTACCCATCCCGGTGGATTTAATCGTCGCCCCGCCATCGCAACAAGTTTTCCTTTTTCGCGAATTCCAAGATATCCACCGAGCTCCACCGTACGCGGCAAGAATGGACCTGGTTCAGTGCGCGAGATTAATTCCAACATTTCCGGCGCATCGTTGATAGTTAATGAAATCAGATCAGGATCGCGTACACCAATGACATCTTCTCCAGTCATTTGAACTCCGGGAAATTTTTCCACCATCCGCCAACCTGCCAAAGGTTCAAAGTTATTTGTGATGGCGATGGCAACTCCAGTATCGCCAAGAAGAACCCTCATATCATCCCAAGCCTGTTGGCTAGAGAGATCTGCTACAGCGTTAAACGGTGAGATATCAACTGGATAGCGCCGAGCTTGGCCAAAAACTTCAGCTAAATTAGCGTGTGGGCCAGTGAGAGCGTGCCACCCAGCTTGATCCAATATATGCGCCACTAAATCCCCAATTCAGATATAAAAGTTCTCTTTAAGTTTTCTTCGCGTCTCCTAGAAGCCTAATCCAAGGTCATATTCCTGTCGTAGCTTCATCTCACACGAGGAGGTGTGAAAGTGAATCAAATTATTCGTCTTTTTATGATTGCAATCGCCGCTTTTAGCGCATTTGTTGTAGAAGATACATATGTAACCAATGAAGAGCTAGCCGAACTTCGCCACTCCCATATTTCCAAGATCCACCGCTAGCCGAATAACTCTCAGCAGGCTCTCCGAAAGTGTTCAGCCTCCACCCATAGCGGTGATCCATACTCTCATTTATGAAACTACAAGCAGCTCTATTAGCGGTCGGTCTCTTTGTCAGCGTTGGTGCCGTTGGTGCCGAAATGAATCGAGCCGCCCATGTAAATTCCGGAAGTAGTGTCGTGGCAAGCTCGGTATCGGCAACCCAAGCTTCAGTGCAGCTACCTTCAAAAGCTTCGGCCTCAACAATTACTTTGGGCACAAAGCCTTCAATCGCTGGTGGCGGGGGCGAAGACGACTAAACCTCAAGATTTTATGAGGTGATGTCCTTCTTGTTGAACTTATTCACCGCAAGTGAGATGAGTACCGAGAAGAGAATCAAACTGTAAGAAGCTCCTCTGATCATCTGAGTCCAGTCGATAGAACTCGATAGAGCGTCAAACCATGAGAATGAGTAGTGGGTTGGAAGCCAGTTTCTAATAGCTCCTAATCCAGAGATGGCATCCAAAATGTTGGAGAGAATAATTATTCCAATCGCTCCACCAACCGCTCCTAACGGGACATCGGTTGAAACGCTGAGATAAAAGGCGAGACCTGCCACTGACAAAAGAACTAGTGCGAGGTAGAAACCAATAATCACAATCCGTTGCGTAGCTTGGACATTGCCAAAGGTAACTCCAAGGGGGGTTTGCATGGGGGCTGTCCCGAATGCAATCGCGCCGACTACCCACGAGGTGGTGATGAGTAAAACGATGGAGATTAATGAGAGCGTCAAGCTCACTTTCAATTTTTGAATCAACAATCGAGTTCTTGGAACCGGCGCAGCAAGTAAATAACGCAAGGTTGACCAGGATGCTTCTGATGCCACGGTATCTCCATTAAATATTGAGATAACTGCTATCAATAGGAATGGCGTTGCAAAATAAAACATTGTCGATGTGAAGTTAGCTGCGCCCTTAGTAGCAAGTCCAATGAGATCAGCAGTACCTGAACCAAATCGAGTAGGTCCAGAACTATTTCCTGAAGTACCAAACTTAACTGCCAACGCAACAATCACTGGTAGTGAGACAACAAAGATGTAAGAGAAGAGTGTGCGCTTGCGCTTAATCTGACGATAGAGCTCAAGGCGATAAGGGAGTGTTTTGCCTGGAGTATACATTTACTTCTCCTTCCCAATCGTCAGGTCATCGCCGATAAGTTCGATAAATATCTCTTCCAAACTTCCAGCACGCTTTCCGGCCTTTGTCAGAATCTTCTTCATCGTTCCATATGTAATCAAATGACCACGGTGCATCAGCACCACATGTGAGCAAGTTTGCTCAACTTCCGCCAGAAGGTGAGATGAAACAATTACGGTACGGCCAGTTTTTGCGTAACTCTTCAAAACTTCACGCATCGCCTTAATTTGCTGTGGGTCTAAACCATTGGTTGGCTCATCGAGGACAAGAAGATCAGGCATTCCGAGCATTGCTTGCGCGATAGCTAAGCGTTGTCGCATTCCTTGCGAGTACGACCGCACCTTCTTATCCAGCGCACTTCCAAGATCAGTAATCTTGATTGCCTCTTCGAAATATGGCTCGTCGCTTCTACCGATTGATTTCCAATAAAGCTCAAGATTTTCACGGCCGGAGAGATGTGGCAAGAATCCTGAACCTTCGACGAAGGATCCTAGGTTTGCCAGAGTGGGTGAACCTGGATAAATAGGTTGGCCATTAATGGAAATTTCACCTTCGGTAGGGAAGATCAACCCCATCATCATGCGAAGTGTGGTGGTCTTACCTGCACCATTTGGTCCAAGCAGTCCTAGAACTTGACCACGATTTACCTTGAATGAGAGCCCATCAACCGCTTTGTAGCCATCCTTATAGATCTTCGTGAGATTTGAAACCGTCACAAGAGCATCGCTCTCTTCGACCGGCAAAGTGTTGTGGCGGGGGCGTCTGAAGTAGGCCCAAGCAAGCGCCAAGAGAATAAAGAGGAGCGCAAGCGCTGGCCAGCCATAAAGAGAGAAGTGGCTTACCTTGGTGGTGAAATTCATCTGAGAGATCGTCAAAGGTGATTGCACGGTCAATGCGTATTGGCGACCATCTTGTGGCAATGCGTAGCCTTGATCTGTTGTCGAAACAGCTACTGCCAATTTATCTCCAGTTGCAGCATCTAATACAACTGCAGGTAATTGAACTGTGAAATCAGTACCTGTGTTGGAAATATTGGAGAGGTGGACTGGGCTGACAATTCCATTGGGTTGCTTTGTTTGTCCTGATGCGGTGCGCACGACGAGTGAGAAGAAGAGAGTCGCATTTTTGGCATTTGAAGAAATACGCAGTTTGATTGAAGAAGGTCCAACAATGTGAATTGGAGTTGTGAGTGGCGCAGTTTCAAGAAAACCACTCTGACCAGGCAAGAATGCCGCAGTCGCGCCGCTGACACTTCCCGCAAGGGCGAGCGCAGATCCAACACCAGGAAGCGATGAGATTGCGCCTGGAATTCCACCGATTGGTGCAATGAGAGCAGTAAATGGAACGGCGATATCTAGTGATTTTGTGGGAACGTCTAGTGGCAGTGAAGTACTGCTTAAGAATTTAGGTATAACTGAGGAATCAACGAGTGAGATCGAGCCATTGGTATCTGTAACTTGAAAAGTTGGAAAACTTTTCTTTGAACCTTTGAGATAGATATCGAACCAATCCATCTCACTTTTTTGAAGTCGCGTTGATTCATCTGTTCCGCCGTCATGTCCCCCGCTGTGCCAGATCATTGCAAGAGGTGTCGATGGATGTGCGCTGTGAATTTCACTTGCATTCTTAATTGACTCAGAGAGCGGAAAGAGAGAATCTGCTTCACCTTGCATGAGCAAGGTGGGGGCTGTGATTTTATTTGTGATAGTCGAAGGCGAAGAAGCGGTTAAGAGTTTTTGGTCAGAAGCTGTCGGCACACCATTTGCTACAGCATCCTTAAATGCCTGACACCATTCAGGTGTGAAAGTTCCACATTCACCTGCAACGGAGTTAGGGAGCGTGGCGAGTGCAAAGAATGTTCCAGCCCAGAACTTCTTATACGGGCCGAACGAAGAGTCGTTGGCGTTCTGTGGAAATAGCGCCTGGGTCAGGTTATTCCACGTGATATTTGCTGCGACGGCATCAATACGTTGGTCATATCCGGCGGCAAGCAATGAAACCGCGCCGCCGTAAGAGTCCCCCGCAATACCAACCAGTGGATTGCCGCTTTTTTGCTGAGTAACTTCGCTGCGAGTTGCCAGGTAGTCAATTAACTTAGAAACATCTGCCACCTCACCCGTGGGGGAATCCATCGATATCTGCCCAGTGGAGTTCCCGAATCCGCGCGCAGTCCACGCTAAAACCACATAGCCGTGAGCTGCTAACTCTTTTGCCTGTGGAGCGACGCTCTTCTTATCCCCGGTGAATCCATGTGCGAGCAAGATTGCTGGGGCTGGAGTTCTCTTGGGTAGATAGATAGTCGCATCGAGAGCGACGCCCCCTGCCCCATTCAAACGGAGATCTTGGGTTGAGTAACTCCCAGCCGCATAAGCGGAATTTCCCATTCCCATAGAGGTAATAAGAAGGACTGCAGCGAGCAACCTGCGAGCGCGAACCATTGCTCAAAGGTAGTGATGATTTCGGTGAGCCGCCATTTAGGATCGTTATTACTATCAGGGCGTGAAGCAACGTATGAGAAAGCTAACTCTCCTAGCAATTCCTGCAGTTCTAATCGCTGCATCCATAGGCTCGACTCCAAGTAACGCTCAGTCGAGTTCATCGAGCACCGTGTATAGCGCGCAGATGGCTAAGCCCTATTTACCCTCAGCCACAAACGGCGGCACCGATGATTACCACTGCTTCTTAATCGATCCCAAGATTTCTCAAGATTCCTTGATAACACAGGTTCAATTCGCACCTCAACAGCGCGCGATGCTCCACCACGCAATCATGTTCTTAGTTGGCAAGAAAGATCTTGCTGCGGCGCAAGCGGCTGATCAGAATGGAACTGGTTGGTCCTGCTTTGGAGGAACGGGAATTGGTTCTAGCTTCTCCTCATTCTTAACATCACCGTGGCTTTCTTCGTGGGCACCTGGTCGCGACAAAGACATCATGCCTGTGGGTTATGGAACCCCAATCGCCAAGGGCGATCGAATTGTTCTGCAGCTTCATTACAACTTACTTGCAATCACATCTGGAAAAATTCCTACTGATCAATCGAAAGTTTTGATTTCAGCACTTCCAGCTAAAGGCTCGAAACTTAAAACTCTGTACACAGAGCTTGTTGCCGCTCCGGTCGAACTCGCCTGCCCTAAGGGAGTTACTGGCTACTTATGTGATCGTGGAAAATCTCTTATCGATTTAGCGCAACGCACCACTCAATCA
>CAIZHC010000096.1 GCA_903932705.1 uncultured Actinomycetes bacterium
CAAGAGGGAGCTGGAGAGGCGATCACTGGATATGTGGCAGAGAATGAGCATGAAGAAGCTGACTTTGTTGTGGGGGAGATTCGCAGATTACGAGATAGCGGTGAATCAAAACCAGGGGATACCGCAATCTTCTACCGGACCAATGCACAGTCGCGCATTTTTGAAGAGACTTTTTTGCGTTCAGCAATTCCGTACAAAGTCGTTGGTGGAGTTCGCTTCTATGAGCGTAAAGAGGTAAAGGATTTCCTCGGCTATCTGCGCGTCCTAGTGAACCCAGAAGATGAAATTTCACTCCGCCGAATCATCAACACTCCGAAGCGTGGAATTGGTGATCGCGCGTTAGATGTCATTGATCAACATGCTGCAGCCACTGGAATCTCTTTTTGGCGCGCGCTTTGCGATGCCAAGAATGCAGCTGGAATACCAAGCCGGTCACTTATTGCCATTAATGATTTCATCCATCTCTTAGATTCATTACGCACACTTGTTGAAGCGAGAACTAAGCCTTCGATCATCGCGCAGGCTGTACTTGAGCAGAGTGGGTTGCTCGCCGAACTTGTTAATAGCGCTGATCCTCAAGATGAGGGGCGCGTTGAAAACTTACAAGAGTTAGTTTCAGTTGCCACTGAATATGAAGAGTCAGAGGTAGATGAGGGAGAAGAGATTTCTCTCTCTGGCTTCCTCGAGGACGTTTCACTTGTTGCCGATTCTGATCAGATCCCAGATGGAGAGGATCATGGCGGCGTTGTGACGATGATGACCCTTCATACGGCGAAGGGCCTGGAGTTTCCGACGGTCTTCTTAACTGGCATGGAGGAGGGAATATTCCCTCACTCCAGAACTCTGGGTGAACGCTCTGAAATCGAGGAAGAGCGTCGCTTGGCATATGTAGGACTCACTAGGGCGCGCCAACGTCTCTATCTCTCGCGCTCTGAATATCGCTCCTCCTGGGGCGCGCCGACCTATAACCCTCCATCTAGATTTTTGGCTGAGATTCCAGAGAGCGTCATTAGTTGGAACACAGTTACCTCATCTCTCAAGCCCCGCAGCTCTGCCCCTCGTAGCTTTGGTCCACCACCGCGAGCCACTGGGAAGAAGGTTGAGAGCACCATCGTCTTAGAAGTTGGGGACCGTGTGTCCCATGACACATTTGGTCTCGGCAAGGTGGTTGCTGTTAATGGCTCTGGAGATCGGGCAGAAGCGACCATTGATTTTGGAAGTTCTGGCGAGAAGCGACTCCTACTGCGATACGCCCCAGTCGAGCGGCTCTAAAAGCCCTCTCAACTCCAAGTAAGATTTCCACTTGTAGTTATTGGCTTTCTCAATACAAATCTATAGATCGGGGTAGCGCGTGGATCTCTTTGAGTATCAAGCTCGAGATCTCTTTGAAGCTCACAATATTCCAGTTCTTGCCGGCGCAGTTGCAACAACTGCCGATGAAGCCGAAGCAGCAGCTGCAATTATGGGTGGAAAAGTTGTCGTCAAAGCACAAGTAAAAGTTGGCGGCCGTGGAAAAGCAGGCGGTGTGAAGTTAGCTGTTGATGCAGCAGATGCGCGCACCAAGGCAAACGATATTTTAGGAATGGATATTAAAGGTCACACTGTTCACAAGGTGATGATCGCTCAAGCAGCTCCGATCGCTGAAGAGTATTACATGGCAATTTTGCTCGATCGTGCCAATCGCAATTTCCTCGTTATGGCATCTGTTGCCGGAGGCATGGAGATTGAAGAGGTTGCACATACACAACCAGAGAAGTTGGCTCGAGTCGGCATAGATCCAAATGTAGGAATCACCGCAGCGCAGGCGCTTGAGATTGTTCAAGCAGGACAATTCCCCGCCGAAGTAGCAAACGATGTCGCAGATGTACTCCTCAAACTATGGGCAGCATTCGTTGCAGAAGATGCAACGTTGATGGAGATCAACCCACTAGTTAAGACTGAAGATGGTCGCATCATCGCACTTGATGGCAAAGTGACCTTGGATGACAATGCTGACTTCCGTCACCCTGCTCATGAGGCTCTTGTGGATCATGCAGCTGCAAACCCTCTTGAGGCGGCAGCGAAGGAGAAGGGTCTTAACTACGTCAAGCTCGATGGCGAAGTTGGAATCATCGGAAACGGTGCCGGCTTAGTTATGAGCACCTTGGATGTCGTTGCTTATGCAGGTGAAAAATACGGCGTTAAGCCAGCGAACTTCCTTGATATTGGTGGAGGTGCATCCGCTGAAGTTATGGCTAATGGACTCTCCATCATCTTGGGAGATACCGATGTGCGGAGCGTCTTTGTAAATGTCTTTGGTGGAATTACCGCTTGCGACGCCGTTGCAAATGGAATTGTGCAAGCCCTAGAGATCCTGGGCGATAAGGCTACAAAGCCAATCGTGGTTCGTTTAGATGGAAACAATGTTATTGAGGGACGTCGCATCTTGAATGATGCTGCGCACCCACTAGTTCAGCAGCTAGACACCATGGATGGGGCAGCTGCAAAGGCTGCAGAATTGGCGGCGAAGTAAATGGCAATCTTTATTAATAAAGAGAGCAAGGTTCTTGTTCAAGGAATGACTGGCTCCGAAGGAACAAAGCACACCGGCCGCATGCTCAAGTACGGCACCAATATCGTTGGTGGAGTTACTCCCGGCAAGGGCGGACAGACTGTCACGATTGAAGGAAAAGAACTTCCAGTATTTAACAGCGTTGCAGAGGCGGTTGCGGCGACAGGTGCGAATGCATCAGTTGTGTTCGTTCCACCAAAGTTTGCAAAGGCTGCCGTTATGGATGCGATTGACGCAGCTCTCCCATTGGTCGTCGTCATCACTGAAGGAATCCCAGTTCATGATTCAGCGGCTTTCTACGCACATGCTGTGATCAAGGGAACCACTCGACTTGTTGGACCGAACTGCCCTGGACTCATCAGCCCGGGATTGTCGAACATAGGAATCATTCCTGGAGATATCACTGGCCCTGGACGAATCGGGCTTGTCTCTAAGTCTGGAACTCTTACCTATCAAATGATGTACGAGCTTCGTGATTTTGGATTTAGTACAGCAGTAGGAATCGGTGGAGACCCAATCATCGGAACAACTCACATCGATTGTTTGAAAGCATTCCAAGATGATCCTGATACAGATGCAATTGTGATGATTGGCGAGATTGGTGGAGATGCTGAAGAGCGTGCCGCTGCATTCATCGCCTCATACGTTACAAAGCCTGTCGTGGGTTATGTCGCTGGGTTTACTGCACCTGAAGGAAAGACAATGGGCCACGCTGGCGCAATTGTTTCTGGTTCCTCCGGTACAGCCGAAGCAAAGAAAGTCGCACTCGAGGCCGCTGGAGTCAAAGTTGGTAAGACACCAAGTGAGACTGCTGCCTTGATGCGTGCGATTCTCAACGGCTAAGAAATGATTGCTCGCGCTCTGGGGGTCTCCTTTCGGCAGGCCCTTCGCAGCGTTGCTTTAACCCTATTTCCGCTCGCTTTTATCGCTCTTTTCGCATGGGCGAGCGCAGGAAGTACCACCGGTAATACAAGTGATCCGGTACGGGCAAGTGCTTGGCTCTATCTCGGAGTTCACTTGATTCCATTTTCAATCCCAGGCGGGAAGTTAACCGTTCTGCCACTCCTTGCGGTGCTCTATCCAATGTGGGCGATTCGTCGAGGGTTACCGAATGTTGAGAGCGCCTTTAACAAACTCAACGGAGCTCGCATTATTTACTCGCTCTGGTACTCCCTGCTGAGTGAGATGCTTGCACTGATCTCGATTCATCACGGGATAGCGGCAAACCTTTATCTGACTCCGGTATTTACCTTCGCCATTGCGATGATTGCTACATCTACATTTGCCACGAAGAAGAATCGCGCTTTCTATTTCGCTCTCTACCTATTTGCAATAACCATTGGCATTGGTGCGCTGGTATATGCCTGGTCGCTCTTTGAAAACCTTAGTGAGATCAAGAGCATCTCAGTAATACTTGGATCAGGAATTGTCGGAGGAGTTCTCACCACAGCAATCCAACTTCTCTACCTTCCTAATATCGCTCTGGCATCTATCTCTTACCTCACTGGAATTGGTTTCTCATTTGGTGCCGGATCAGTTGTAACTGGAACACAGATCACACTAGGCCAAGTCCCAGCTCTTCCATTTGTGGCTGCTCTTCCAACGAGTACACATCCTGCTCTTCATTATGCGATTAGCGCCTGGCTATTTGTATTTATCCTTCTCTTCATTTTTATTGCGCGAGAAGGTGGAACCCTGGCTCATGTAACTGGCTATTGGATTACCCAAGGAGTTCGAATTTTTCTTGTAGTAACTCTCGTTGCTTTCCTTTCGCAAGGTGAATTGCTACGAAAGAACCTCAACCCGGTTGGCGTTAATTGGTGGAAGTTCAGCGTAAACCTCGGAGTCACTTTTGTAGTGGCCTCAGCGTTGGTGCTCTATGTACCAGCATTAGTGCGCAAGATGGTTCACCGTGAATAAGCGAATTCTACTTTTGGCATCGGGAACAGGATCTCTCGCCTCGGCCATTCTCGCTGCACGCAAAGAGGGAGTTATTGAGGCTGATTTTGTGGGACTTATCAGCGATAAAGATTCGCCAGCTCTAGAAATTGCCCGTGCCAATGACTTACCTGCAATTTTCATCCCGATGGTTTCAGATCGCGCAGAATGGGATCATCAGATCTACCAAGCTGTCAGTGATTTGAAGCCAGACCTAGTTGTAAGCGTCGGTTTCATGCGCATACTTGCGCCACAATTCGTCTCGGATTTTCAGGTGATAAATACCCATCCTTCACTTCTCCCTCTCTATCCTGGCGCGCACGCTGTGCGAGATGCGCTAGCCGCCGAAGCGACCGTCACGGGTACTAGCGTCCATCTGGTTGATGCAGGTTTGGATACTGGCCCAGTCATCTTGCAGAGGCAGGTTGAGATAGCGCCAGAGGATGATGAATCCACTTTGCATGAGCGTATTAAGATTGTCGAACGAGCACTCATTGTTGAGGTTCTCGCTGAATATGGACGGACAGGAAAACTGTGAGCACTCGTAAACCCATCCGCAGAGCGTTGATTAGCGTCTACGAGAAGACCGGCTTAGTGGAGTTGGGGCAAGCGCTTGCTGCCGCAGGCGTTGAGATACTTTCAACAGGATCTACCGCCAAGACACTCGCCGCCGCGGGAATCCCAGTGATCGCCGTTGAGGATTACACCGGATTTCCAGAGATGATGGGTGGACGGGTAAAAACTCTGCACCCTCGTATTCACGGTGGCATCTTGGCCGACCAGAACAATGCAGAGCACCTTGCTGCAATCGCATCACATGACATTGCACCTTTTGATTTAATCGTAATTAATCTCTATCCATTTTCAGCAACGATTGCCTCAGGTGCTGATTATGCAGAGTGCATAGAACAGATTGATATTGGCGGCCCATCAATGTTGCGTGGGGCTGCAAAAAATCACGGTTCCGTAGCTGTGATCTCTTCACCACGGCAGTATGCAGGTCTCCTAGAAGCTATCGCTGCTGGAGGATTTACTCTAGAAGAGCGCACTCGTTTAGCCATGGAAACCTTCCGCACCACCGCAGAATATGACGCCGCAATTGCCACCTGGATGGGTGATCAGCTCGATGTGGCAGCTGAATGGAAAGCCGCAATTTTTCATCGCATTGCATCTCTTCGTTATGGTGAGAACCCACATCAGAAGGCGAGCGTCTACTCAAATGTTTCGGGATGGATCCAGCCGGGTATCGCTCAAGCTGTACAACTTCATGGCAAAGAGATGTCATTTAATAATTACACAGATGCTGATGCTGCAGTCCGAAGCGCATATGATCACAATGAGCCATGCGTAGCGATTATTAAGCACGCAAACCCTTGTGGAATTGCGATTGGCGCGACTATTGAAGCGGCTTATAAGAAAGCGCACGAGTGCGATCCGGTTTCTGCATTTGGTGGGGTTGTTGCAACCAACCGTCCAGTTTCTCTGGCTATGGCCACGTCGCTCTCTGAGGTATTTACAGAGGTTGTAATTGCCCCGAGTTACGAGGCCGGTGCAGTCGATGTTCTCTCCAAGAAACCCTCGATCAGAATTTTGACCTTAGAGGAATATGTAAATCCATCGATTGAGCGCAGACCAATATCTGGTGGAATATTGATTCAAGATAGTGATCTCGTTAATGCACCTGGAGATGAGGTTGCGGGATGGAGTCAAGTTTCAGGTGAGCCGGTATCCGCAGAAGTCTTACAGGATCTGCAATTTGCTTGGCGTGCAGTTCGAGCAGTGAAGAGCAATGCAATCCTCTTGGCTCACGAAGGCGCATCCGTGGGCGTAGGAATGGGGCAGGTGAATCGTGTTGATTCAGCACGCCTTGCAGTAGCTCGCGCCGGTGAGCGGGCAAGCGGAGCAGTTGCATCGAGTGATGCCTTCTTCCCATTTGCTGATGGGTTACAGATCTTGATCGATGCAGGTGTAAAGGCAGTGGTTCAACCTGGAGGCAGCGTGCGTGATGAAGAGGTAATCGCGGCGGCTAAGGCTGGCGGAATTGCTATGTTCTTTACAGGTGTTCGCCACTTCTCACACGCCTAGTTAGGATGCACCAATGAGCGCACAGATTCTCGATGGCAAGGCCACTGCAAAGGCTATTAAGAGTGAGCTCGCCGCTGTTGTTGCGCAGATGCAGAGTAAGCCTGGCCTCGGCACAGTGCTCGTTGGCGATGATCCAGGTTCACATTCATATGTTTCAGGAAAACATCGCGATTGCGCTGAGGTTGGAATCTCTTCTCTTCGAGTTGATCTTCCGGCGACCGCTTCGCAGGCAGATGTCCTCGCTGCTATCAAAGACTTAAACCATGCACCTGAGTGCACTGGATATATTGTGCAGCTTCCTCTTCCGCGTGGAATCTCAGCAAACTTAATCTTGGAATCGATTGATCCTGCAAAAGATGCAGATGGATTACACCCACTCAATTTAGGAAAGTTAGTCTTAGGTGAACCCGCGCCTCTTCCATGTACTCCGCGCGGAATTCTGGAACTTCTCCATCGCTATGGCATTTCCACTAAAGGCGCAGAAGTTGTCATCATGGGTCGCGGAATTACCGTGGGCCGCCCGCTCGCTCTTTTGTTAACTCGCAAGGGTGATGATGCAACCGTGACAATTACTCACACAGGCACCAAAGATGTTGCGGCTCATACTCGCAATGCGGATATCGTCGTCGCAGCCGTTGGTAGCGCTCACCTTTTAACTCCCGAGATGGTGAAGCCAGGAGCAACCGTTCTTGATGTGGGAATTACGCGCACGGATGCTGGATTGCTTGGAGATATCCATCCAGGAGTGGCTGAAATCGCTGCTTTCATCGCCCCCATGCCGGGTGGGGTTGGACCGATGACCCGCGCCATGTTGCTCACCAATGTCGTTGAAATGGCCACCCGTGCTAGCAGCTCTCGGTAAGAAGCTTCCCCCAGTCAAGGGGCCGCAATCACTCTGGTTTGGGCTCTCGGTCGCCCTTGTTGTAATCGGGGTCACATTTGGCATCTTTAGCGCGGTCCGAAGTGGCTCTATCTTGGTAGCCGTTGG
>CAIZHC010000097.1 GCA_903932705.1 uncultured Actinomycetes bacterium
ATTCTTGATCGATAGTATCGGGCAAGTAGGGAAGTGCTTTTCCACTTTGCACCAATAAGTGGTTTACGAGTAATGACATTCTTATCCTGAAGTGCATCACTTGCTGATCCTGGTGCAAATATTTCTACTCTCAGGCCTGCACGCACCAAAGCACGTGTAAGTCGATGCAACCTAGCATCAGCAAAGCTTGCCCCCGAAGAGATGATCGAGATATCGATTGACTGCGACATCTGATCCGCTGACTACATATCTTCGTAGCTGGAAGGCAGCGAACCAACATTTAAGAATTTTAGATAATCGTCCACGATCTCTTCAGGCTTGCCATGTGCGAGCATCTGACCCTTATGCATCCAGATTGCAGTGTCACAGAGATCAGTGACTGTCGCTAAAGCGTGAGAGACAATAAGAATGGTGCGAGCTTCAGCGCAGAGTTGGCGCATTCGCTCAAAGGACTTCTCTTTGAATGCTGCATCTCCAGCAGAGAGCGCTTCATCTAAGAGCAAAATATCTGGAGTCATGCTGACTGCAACCGCAAAGGAGAGGCGACCGTACATACCACTTGAATAAGTGCGGACTGGTAGATCGATAAAGCCATCTGGAAGTGCTGCAAAGTCCGCGATCTCATCAGTTTTACTGCTGATCTGCTCCATGGTGAGGCCTGATGCCAGACCACCCAGAATGATGTTGTCGCGACCAGAAAGTGCTGGGTTAAAACCCACTCCTAGAGCAAGAAGAGTTGAGATCTTTCCATTGACAATCACTCGACCTTCAGTGGGGGAGAGAATGCCCGCGATGCAGCGCATCAAAGTGGACTTACCAGCTCCATTGGATCCCACGATGCCAACAACAGAGCCGTGAGGAATATCCAAAGTCAGATGCTTAACGGCTTCAATCGTGCGCGTGCGCTCTTTCTGCTTCAAGCTGGCACGCATTACCGCGTTCTTCAAGGTTCTCTTTGCTTCAAGGCTAACCTTGTAAGAGATAGATAAGTCCTCAATCCGGATCGCTAGATCCTCAGGCATGATCGAAGATGATTTAGATACGGATGGCAAAATCGCGCTCCCTTGAGATGAAGAAATATCCACCGATCATGATCGATGCTATGGCCCAGAAGATGCAGCCAAGGAATGTGTATTTATCTAAACTTTTTCCAGAGACCCAAACTCGCGAAGTTGCATTGAGAATTGGACCGAGTGGATTTACCCAGAGCAAGATCTTCATATGTCCGCGCAAACTGCTTGGAAGCCAAAGCACTGGAGATAAGTACATCCAGATTCTTGTGATGTAAGTAAGAAGCTTGTTGGTATCGCGGAAATATACATTGAGGGTTGCAAATATCAGTGCTAATCCGAAGCCAGTTATTCCGGTGCAGGTAACAATGAATGGAATCCAAAGAAAGTTCCATGTCCAACCTGGCACTTGAGTAACGGGGTATGCCAATTTTCCAGCCACTAAAACAAATATGTAAACCGGAATAGTTGGAAGAAATTGTTGAAAGGCTTGAATTGCGCATGAGAATGGAAGCAGAGCGCGCGGGAAAGCTTGGTTCAAAATCAAGCGTCCACCTAAGGTGATTGATTGTGCGCCTGCAGTAACGCAGTTCTGAGCAAAATAGAAGGTAAAGAGCCCAATTAAGAGGTGATCTAAGCGAGTAAGGCCGCTATTTCCACTAGAAGGTCTGATGATTTCAACTACCAAGTAATAGATGAAGCCAAGCAAAAGCGGATTAAGAACCAGCCATACCTTTCCTAGACGCGAATCTAGGTATTCAGCCTTATCGCTAAACCTGGCTAACTCCGTAGCAAAGCTCCTGCGGGCCCAAAACTCTTTGAGATAGGGAACTAGAGGTGGAAGCGAAGCGCGGTGGGGTTCGAAAACCTGAATCTTGGGGACGAAATTTTCGTTCACGGGCATAGGGGTAAGTGTGCCACCCCCAGCTGCCTTCTATACACAGGCTGCCCTGTGAGCCTGACCGCGCCCAGGGCTCAATCTGAAGAATCCCCATATTCGGGCAGCCCTCTGCTGCCTATAACTATGAAAGGTGAAAATTCAGATGGATGTACTCCAGCAGAAGGTATCCCCCCGAGGGACTAGTAGAAAGTGGCTCACCCGGACGGTGAGTGTCGCTGTTGTTGGCGCATTAGCTCTCCCGGCAGTTCTCGAGAGCAATAGCGCATTTGCGGTCTCCAAAGTTGCAGTGAAAACAGCAGGCAAAAGTGTGAGTAAGAGCGCAGGCAAGAGTGTTGGAAAGTCTGCGGTAGCTAAGAAGACTTCGGCGAAGAGAGCGGCAGTCAAGAAAACTCCCGCGAAGAGAGCGGCAGTCAAGAAAGTTCCCGCGAAGAGAGCGGCAGTCAAGAAAGCTCCCG
>CAIZHC010000098.1 GCA_903932705.1 uncultured Actinomycetes bacterium
CTAAAACGCGCTTCATCTCAGTAACTGCATGGAAGCCGCGAATATAAGTAATGGGATCTAACTCTGATTGGCGCGCCGCATATTCTGCAACCGAGATGTCGCGAAGTGAGGTGATACCAAGCGTTGCAACTGCCTTCTCGCATGAGGCACGGCGCTCGGCATATCCACCATCAACCAATTTGTGATGAGCCTGCGTATCAATAATTAATAGTTCAAGACCTTGCGGCGCAATGAGGAATGGAATGTTCTCTGAACTCAGATCGCGGCAATCCAGAAGGAGGGCAGAACCAGACTTGGCCATTAAGGAGACAGATTGATCCATGATTCCGCAGGGAACTCCGACGTACTCGTTCTCAGCCTTTTGTGAAGCACGGGCAAGCTCTTCGAGTGAAAGACCCTTATCAAAAAGGTGATTGATGGCTGTTGCGATGGAGCATTCCAACGCCGCGCTAGAAGATAATCCCGCGCCGAGAGGGACTCGGCCATCGATCAGTAAATCAATTCCGGTATCAATCTTGAGCACCCAGAGAACGCCGAGCGCATATCTCGCCCAGCTCTCCCCCGTGAGAGGAATCAATTCCTCAAGTGAGGTCTCAACAATCTCAGTGCTCTTCTGCGCTGAAGCAATACGAATTATCTGATCGTTACGACGAGATAGCGCCACGGTTGTTGTGTCGGAAATTGCAAAGGGGAGCACGAAGCCGTCGCTGTAATCGATATGTTCACCAATCAAATTCACTCGCCCCGGAGCAGCAGCGACTACCTCGGGGTTAGTGTCAAAGACTTCTGCAAAGCGTTTTGATATGTCGAGCACTGTTCCCCTTATATTTCCCTCGCTCACTTGTATGTGAGCGTATAGGCCAATGTGTACTTGCCTGGCTTGATCAGATATTGATCAAGTGTGTCAGGACCGCATGAAGCCGTTCCAACTCCACGATGAATCGTGTCGATAGCCACGACCGTAACTGATGACTTGAGTTCTACATCGTGAGTAGCTGTTGCAAGTTCATGTGCGCGGTAAGGAGTAACTGAGACTTGACCTGGCTTTGCAAGTTCGATGCGAATCGTCTCACCATGGTTATTTGATACTTCAACCCAGCGAACGTCAGCGTGTCCACCATTTTCCTGAGGTCTGACATAAGGAACATATTGATCACTTACATCAGATTCAAAGTGATCGATGGGACTCATGTGACGGTCAGGATAGGTCTCATTTGGACCAGTACCGAAGTAACTCATGTTGGAGAAACTGCGATCAAGTTCAAATGTGGTGCCCACGCGAGCCACATCGTGCAGCACCTTCGGAAGCGTGGTCTCTTCAACTACGTTAAAGCCATTAACCACCTCATGAATTGTCTGGACTTGTTTGATTTCAATTCCAGCGCTGGTCTTGTAGATTGAGGAGATCTTGTAACCATTTCCAGACTTTGTAATCTTCACCGTAGTGCGCTCGAGATTATTAATACCCCACTCGTGCCAACGCTTTGCGATATTGCCAATTCGATCGTTATCGGTTGGAGCGCGATAGAGGTTGAGCTGAGGATTGAACGAACCAAAGCCCATGTAAATGGAGCCATCTTCATTGAGCACATTGGCAAGCGCCTTTGGTGCCAGCAATTTCGCCTTTGGTCTTGCCTTTGATGGGAGTTTAAATTGTGCCCAACCGACTTCAGCTGAGGCGCCAGCCCAAGGGGTTTCAGATTTCTTGACAATACTAAATGTGATGAAGCGTTCACCTGGCTCTGCAGCTGCCTTCAAGAATTTAGAGGTTACCTTGATTGCTCCAGTTGCTTGAGGAGCTATTACTGGCAATTTCACTCGCCCGTAATCAACGACTTCACCCTCGATTGCAATCTTCCAGGTGATTTCGTAATCCTTTGTGGTCACGAAGAAGTTCTTGTTCTTAACCTTAAATGTTCCGGCGGCAGCACTGGTAGCTGTGATGAGAAGTGGAGTTGCAATTGCTTTGAACTCCAACATCGCTGGCTTAGGAGAGCGATCTGGGAAGACCATTCCATCGCAGCAGAAGTTGCCATCGTGCTTCTCTTCGCCAAAATCTCCACCATAAGCAGAACGCTTTGAACCATCGGAGAGAGTCTGCTCAATTCCGTGATCCCAGAACTCCCAGATAAAACCACCTTGTAGACCTGGCAAGGTGTGAATCGCTTGCCAGTACTCAGCAAGCGTTCCATTTGAGTTACCCATTGCATGCGAGTACTCGCACATAATTAATGGACGAGTTCCAACGTTCGACTTGGCGTAGGAGATGATTGCATCGATAGATGGGTACATGGGACAGACAACATCGGTGAGCGAAGGATTTGCAGTCCAATATGGGCGGATTGCACCCTCGTAATGGAGCGGACGCGATGGATCAAACTTACGAACATAGGCAGCGGCAGCTTCGTGGTTAGAACCTGCACCTGACTCATTTCCAAGTGACCACATTACGACGCTGGGATGGTGAATATCGCGCTGCACCATGCGAGCGACGCGATCTACCCATGGAGTCAGATAGCGCTGATCATCGCAGAGTGAATCTTGAAAGGCGTGGGACTCGATATTTGCCTCACCGATCACATAGAAGCCGAGTTCATCTGCGAGATCCAGGAATGCGGGATCATTGGGATAGTGAGAGGTACGCACGGCATTGAAGTTGAATTTCTTCATCTCCAAGAGATCAGCTCGCATATCTGCAACGCTTACTACGCGACCGGTCTTCCGATTGAAATCATGGCGGTTTACACCATAGATGATGACGCGCTTTCCATTTACAAGGAAGTTGCGACCCTTAATGGTTACATCTCTAAAGCCAATCTTCTGGGTGAAGGTTTCGATAACGCTTCCCATTGGATCTTTGAGTTCAACAATTAAGTGGTAGAGATGTGGCTCTTCAGCAGACCAAGCTTTGATATTTGGGAACTCTGCCTTGAGATGAATTCCACCAGGAGTAGGTGGTTCAATCTTGTTGACGACCTCCATGATTGGCGCTGGAACTTTGCCATCCCAATATGTTCCATGGAAGAAATCTCTCGCGATTGCCTGATATTCAGCAGGCATTTCAGTCCACTCAATGCGAGAAGTTCCAATCACCTTTGCGCTCATGGCTTTAGCTCTTGCTACGCCTTCAACGCGTGCAGAGAGTGAGTAACCCTCAAAGTTTGCATCTTGAGCAGCGGCTACAAATGCACGGATATCAAGAGTGCCTGTTGTGCCATCTGCCTTTAGCCCAGCAGTTGGGTAGAAGCGGGCGATATGAACGCGCGGAGTAATAAATAATTTAACGCTACGAGTAATTCCGCCGTGCCACCATTGATCTTGATCTTCAATATAAGTTGCATCAGACCACTTAACAACTTTGATCTGGATTCGATTCTTGCCAGGGTTTACAAAATCGCTAATTTCAAAATCTGCGGCGAGGCGAGAATCTTTCGCCATTCCCACTTCAACGCCATTGACGCTCAAGATTGCTACAGATTCAAATCCGCCAATCTGGAGAACAATGCGCTCTCCAACCCAGTTATCGAGAACTGTGAAATCGCGTTCGTAGATACCCGTGGGATTTAATGATGGAACAAAAGGTGGTAGATCATCAAATGGCATCTGCACATTTGTGTAGATCGGGCGATCCCAGAAGTGATGAGACTCTTCTTGAGTTGTCCATAGCCCAGGAACAGGAATTGTTGTCCAGCTGCGACCCGGTTGATCATCTGGCGAGCGCAGTAGTTGAAAATCCCACTGTCCATCGAGTGAGACAAAATCTTCATGCGAAATGTTGAGCATTGGTTCGCGGTTAACTGAAGTTGTCTCGGGGCTATTCCAATATTTCATTCATTTACTCCAAAAAAGATTGATAGTAGTATTTAGGAATTAGCGCCATTGGCACTGAACCACTCTAAATCCCATTACTTATCAAGTAAAGGATGCACCTCGCGTGCATAACTCAATAGGAGGAAAATTGGCTACCTCGGAATTAATTACCCTCTCTTCACCAACCTCCTCAATTATTTTTGATACATCAAATAACAATTTAGTTATCAAGCACTGGGGCGCTGCGCTTCCAACTTCAAGCAGCGGTCTTAAAGCGGCAACCACAAATCCGATTGCACATGCGAGTTTTGATTTTCCTGTTGAGACCGGAGTGATGCGCGAGCACTCCCGCGGATTTCTCGGCCATCCAACAATCAACGGGCACCGCAACGGCAAGGCCTGGTCCACGCTCTTCTCACTCAGCAAGGTAGATCACACCTCAAATTCACTTGAAGCGCATTTCGCTGATTCGAGTGCTGGGCTCAAACTCGTTATGACCTATCAACTCAATGAATTTGGAATTTTGCGCGCAAGTGCCGTGCTCACAAACACCGGCGAGGATTCTTACAATCTCGAAGCCTTTACCTATTGGTTGCCTCTTCCAGATAGAGCTCATGATGTTCTTGATTTCACCGGTCGTTGGTCACGTGAGCGCCACCCACAACGCAGCGCTATTCGTTACGGCCTTACCTCACGTGAGATGCGTGAGGGTCGAAGCGGCCACGATTA